>CAMJHX010000045.1 GCA_946405655.1 uncultured Clostridia bacterium | reverse complement strand
ATCCCTCCGACCTCGCTGCGCTCGGCCACCTCCCTTTGCACAAGGGAGGCTTTGCCAGCGTCCAGCACAAATCGAAGTTTTTGGATATTGCAGCGTATAATGGAGATCAATTATTCGTTCTCGAGGGCCAGAATCTTGAACTTGAGCTCTCCGGCGGGGGCTTCGACCGTGACGATATCGCCGACGCGGTGTCCCTTGAGGGCGAAGCCGAAGGGACTGTCGTCGCTGATGCGGCCGTTCATGGGGTCGATCTCCTGCGAGCCGACGATCTGATACTCCTCCTCGGAGTCGTCCTCGAGATCCTGCACGCGCACGCGCGTGCCGATGGAGACGACGTCGCGGGCCTCGCTGCCCTTTTCGACGATGACGGCGTTCTCGACGAGATCCTTGAGCTCGGCGATGCGGGAGGCAATTTTGCCCTGCTCGTTCTTCGCCTCGTCATACTCGCTGTTCTCGGACAGGTCGCCGAAGGAGCGTGCCTCCGCGATGCGGGCGGCGGCTTCCTTCATGCCGACGGTTTCGAGCTGCTGGAGCTCTTCCACGAGCGCCTGGCGGCGCTCTTCGCTCATTTTGTATCTGCTCTCGTTAGCCATGTGATGAAAACTCCTTACTGTTATTGATGTTAATTCAAAACTGCCGAAATCGCGGCATTGAGCTGCTGATCGACCTCCGGATCATCGCCGGGGGTGACGGTCTGGTCGGGGATCAGGCCGCCCTGCTCGGAGAGGTCCACGCGCTGGGGCGTGAGATATTTGTTGCTGGAGATGTGCACGGCGCTGCCGTCGGAGAGCAGGAGCGTCGTCTGGCTGCGTCCCTTGCCGGTGGTGTTCTCGCCGACGATGGTCGCCCAGTCATATTCGCGCAGGGCGGCGGCGAAGAACTCCGCCGCGCTGTAGGTGTTGCCGTTGACAAGCACGCTCATCGGCACCTTGACGCAGACGTTATCGGACCGCGTGACGGTCTCCTTGCCGGAGCGGTCGACGCTGACGAAGAGATCGCCCTCGGGGAGAATGTGGTCGAGCAGCGTGATGAGCTCGGAGAGCTTGCCGCCGGGGTTGTTGCGCACGTCGAAGACGAGCGCGCCCGCGCCGTCGCTCAGCAGCTGGTCGATCGCCTTGATCGCGCTGTCGCCGCAGCCGCTCTCGAAGTTGTTGATCTGGATATAGCCGACGTTGTTCTCGAGCATCTTGAACGAGACCGGGTCGGTGTGGATGACGGTGCAGTCCACGGAGACGGTGCGGGTGCGCCCGTCCTCCCCGCGGATGGAGAAGGAGATCGTCTTATCGAGCTTGGCTCGGATGAGCTGCTGCACCTCGCTGAGCGTCTTGCTCGAGACGTCCGTGCCGTCCACGGCGAGGATCACGTCGCCCGCGACGAGGCCCGCCTTCTCCGCGGGAGACTGCGCCGTGACGGAGACGATCTTGAAGCCGCCGTCCGTCGTTTCGGGCTGGATCGTGACGCCGATGCCAGCATATTCGTTGGCGGAGTACATGAGGTACGCCTTGTATTCCTCAGGCGTCATGTAATAGCTCCACTGGTCGCCGAGGGCGGTGACCATGGCGGCGGCGGCGCCGTTTTCGATGTCCGTAGCGTTGGTCTCGCCGATGTAGTTCTGGTCAATGACCTCCTTGACCTCCATGAGCTTGCGCGCCATCTTGTAGTTCGCCACGCCGCCGAAGCGGGAGAAAAACAGGAGGCTCATGACGCCGATCGTGATGGCGACGCAGAGGACACAGGCTATTATGGTCGTAAGCGCCGAGCGAAGAGGGGCGAAATCCGTCCGTCGGCGCGCTTTTTTTCGCTTGGTGCGCGGGGTCTGAGGGGTGTTTTGTTCTTCCATGGAGTTCCTCCAATTTAGCACACTACCGGACAGTCGATTGAATGTTCAAATCGCCTGTCCGGTGTGTAATTAAGGCATAAAGCCTCGCAGAGTTCGCGTCCGCAGACGCGAATCAAATCATATGATTTTTTCCGGCGACATGCGCGGCGGAAAAAATTCCTTTCACGAAGCGGAGATTTTTCAGATCGCAAATCGCATTTGCGACCGAAAAATCGGAGTGCAGTGCAGTTCCTTCGATCGAAAGCCCAGCGAAGCGGGTTTCGATCGAGACGCGGAGCGTCAGGTCGCGTAATTCAGGGGGTTCTGGCGCTCGCCGTTCACGGTGACCTCCCAGTGGAGGTGCGGACCGGTGGAGTTGCCGGTGGAGCCGACATAGCCGATCGTCTGTCCCTGCGAGACGCTCTGTCCGGAGGAGACGGCGATGGAGCTCAGATGGCCGTAGAGCGTGGAGACGCCGTTGCCGTGGCTGATGACAATGCAGTTGCCGTAGCCGGAGACCCAGCCCGCCGTGATGACGGTGCCGGAATCGGCGGCGATGACGGTGGCGCCGTAGCTTGCGCCGATGTCGACGCCGGAGTGGTACTTATTCACGCCGGTGATCGGGTGGATACGCCAGCCGAAGTAGCTCGTGATCGTGTGGCAGCTCGGGCAGGGCCAGATCATGCTGCCGGAGCCGGTGGTGTAGGTCGGCGTGGTCGGCTGCGTGGGCTGGGTCGGCTGCGTGGGCTGCTGCTGTTGCTGCTGCTGCGCCTGCTGGCGGGCGGCCTCCTCAGCGGCCTTGCGTGCTGCCTCCTCAGCAGCGCGGCGCTCGGCCTCCATCTGGGCGACCTTCGCGTCGATCTGGCGCTGCAGCTCCTGCTTGGCGGCCTCGGTCTCATCGTATGCGGCCTTGTAAGCCTCAATGTCGGCCTCGAGGCTCTTGACGAGCGCCTCGGCCTCGGCGACCTGCGCCATGAGATCCGCCTTGCGCGCCTCGAGCTCGCCCTTCTTGGCCTCCTGCTCCGCCTTGGCGTCCTCGAGCGCCTTCTCGGCCTCCTCGACCTTGGCTCTGGCGTCCATGAGCGCCTTCTCGAGCGCCTTGTCATAGCTCATGATCTCGCTGATCATATCGATGCGCGTGAGCAGATCGGAGATGCTGCGGCTCTCAAGCAGGACGACGATGAAGGAGAGCTTGCCGCCCTCTTCCATCTCGCGCATGCGCACGCGGAAAAGCTCGGACTGCTCGGCTTCCTCGGCCTTCGCCTCTTCGAGCTCCGCCTTCTTTTCGACGATCAGGTCGGCATAGAGCTCGATCTGCTCCTGCACGACGTTGATCTCCTCCTGCGTGAGGTTCGCCTCCTGGTCGAGCGCGGCCTTCTGCTCGAGGACGCCCGCCTTTTCGTTGCGGAGCCCGTCGATCTGGTTCTGCTGCTCCACCTGCTGGGCGCGGATCTGATCGCGCTTTGCCTGCAGTGCGTTAATCTCCGACTGTGTGACGGCATTCGCCCGCGTGGGGATGATGACCGTGAGCAGGCTCAGCACAAAGATCAGCGCCAGAATGATGCAGATAACTCTGACTGCGGTAGTACGTTTCATATTGAAAAACCCTCCTTGGGTTGGTTAGACCTTCAGGTAGTTGCGGATTGCGGAAACGCCGCCGAGGACGCCCACGAGGATGCCGACGCCGAGGAACACACCCAGCAGCGGCAGCGCCACGGTGGAGAACGGCACCAGCACCACAAAGCCGAACGCCATGGCTGCAAGCAGCTTCTGCGTGGCGAGGTGATAGACGAGGGCGACGAGGCCGTAGGCGATCGCGCCGCCGAGCGCGCCGAGGATCAGGCCCTCCACCACGAAGGGCAGACGGATGAAGCCGTTGGTCGCGCCGACCATGCGCATGATGGCGATCTCCTCGCGCCGCGTGAACGTGGCGAGCTTGATCGTGTTCGTCATGATGAAGAGCGAGACGACGAAGAGCGTGACGACCAGAATGACGGAGACGATGCTCACGATGTTTCGCAGCGTGACGAACTTCTCGGCGTAATCCAGATGCGCGCGCACATCCGCAATGCCGTCGATGTTTTCCAGATCCGTCTTGGTCTCCTGCATAAGCGAGAGATCCGTGAGGCTCAGCACATAGCGATGGCGGAAGACGGAGGAATCGATGTTTTCAAAGAGGTCAGCGTCATAGTCCGACTCAAAGGAGGTCATGGCCTCCTCGCGCGTGACGAACTCGCACGTTTCGATGTTCTTGACCTTGGAGACCTTGCTCTCGAGCGCGCGCGCCTGCTCCTCGGAGAGATCCTCGTCCACATAGGCGATGACGCGGTTCTGGCTCTGCATCTCGGCGATCATATTGTCGATATTCAGCGTGATGAGCGAGAAGCAGCCCATGATGAACAGGCACGCCGTGATGACCGCGACGCTCGCAAAGGACATGAACCCGTGCGTGAAAATATTTTTAACACCCTGACCGAGCAGGAAGAAAAATCTACTCATTCTCATAGCCGTAATACCCATCCATTCCGTCGCTGATCACCTTGCCGGAATCAATGGCGATGACGCGCTTGGAAAACGCGTTGACCAGCTCCTTTTCATGCGTGACCACGAGAACCGTCGTGCCCAGCTCGTTGATCTTCTCCAGCAGCAGCATCAGATCGAGGCTGCGCACCGGGTCGAGATTGCCGGTGGGCTCGTCCGCAATGATCATGCGGGGATTGTTTACCAGCGCGCGGGCAATGGCGACGCGCTGCTGCTCGCCGCCGGAGAGCTCCTCGGGGCGGCGCTTTTCATAGCCGGCGAGACCGACCAGCTCGAGCACCTGCGGCACGCGCTTGTTGATCTCTCTCTTCTTCGCGCCGACCACGCGCATGGCAAACGCCACGTTTTCAAACACCGTCATCTTATCGATCAGGCGGAAATCCTGGAAGATGACGCCCAGCGTGCGGCGCAGGCGGGGCAAGCGGCGCAGGCGGATCTTCTTGAGATCGAAGCCGTTGACGTTGAGCTCGCCGTCCGTGATGCGCTCCTCGCCGGTGAGCAGCTTGATGACCGTGGTCTTGCCGCTGCCGGAGGGTCCGACCAGAAACACAAACTCACCGTCGCTGATGGAAAAGCTCACGCCATCCAGCGCCACGGCGTTCGTGTTCTTATAGACCATCCGAACGTCCTTGAATTCTACCATAAATGCGTTCCTTTCTGCGGAGAGAAAAAACTCTCCGTTTCATGCGGAAAGCCGCAGGAGTTTCCTCCAACGGCTGTCACGTACCCGCTGAATGATACCAGATTACATCGCGGGAAATGTAACCTAAGAGTGAATTTTTTGAAAATTTCGCTCTGAATTTGTTGTTTCTCAGAATTTGTTGCTGTTCTGGGAATTCAGATACTGCTTGACCATGACTGCGACCTTGAAGAGGATCGCGTCCTCGAACTCGCGCAGGTCGAGGCCGGTGATCTTCTTCACCTTCTCGAGACGATAGACGAGCGTGTTGCGGTGGACATAGAGCTTGCGCGCCGTCTCGGAGACGTTGAGGTTGTTCTCGAAGAAGCGGTTGATCGTGTCGAGCGTATCATCGTCGAGCGCTTCGATCGGGTTTTTCTTGAACGCCTCGGAGAGGAACATTTCGCACAGCGTGACCGGCAGCTGATAGATGATGCGGCCGATGCCGAGGTTTTCATAGTGGATGACGGGCTTCTCATTCTCAAAGACCTTGCCCACGTCGATGGCGACCTGCGCCTCTTTATAGCGGTCGGCGAGCTCGCGCAGATGGCGCGCGGTCGTGCCGATGCCGATGACGGTTTCGATGTGCTGCGTCTCGCGGATGTCGCGCACGAGATCCTCGGCCAGCGCGCACATCTGCTCGGAGGCGTCCTCGGTCGTGAGCTCCTTGATGATGACGATATCCGATTCGCTCACGGAGAGCACGAAATCGTGCTGCCGATCCGGGAAGCGGTTCTGCACATGCTCGAGCACAGCGATGTCGTTCCCCTCCAGCTGGCGCACCAGCAGGACGGCGCGGGGCACGTCCGTGGTGAAATGCAGCTCCTTGGCGCGGACATACACGTCGCCGGGGAGAATGTTGTCGCTGATGATATTCTTGACGAAAGCGGCCTTGTTGTGCTTCTCCTCGAAGTTCGTGCTGGCCTCGTTCATGCCGATGGCGGCGAGAATGCAGATGCCGCGCGCGAGCGAGTCCGTGCCGTTGACAAACACGGCGTATTCAAAGCGCGCCGCGCTGCCGGTGAGGATTTTATACGTGCGCTCCGCGGTGGTGAACAGCGGCTCGGACGCATCCGCCACGGCGGAGAAATCCTCCAGCCGCGTGCCGATGGTGGCCAGCTCGCTGCACGCGATCACGAAGCCCTGCTCGTCCACGACGCCGATGACGCGGTCCGTGGCTTCCTTCATCTGAACGATTACGCCTTGGAAAATTCTACTGGACATAGTTGCTCCTCCCAATCTAAAGCGTCTCCTCAAGCGCCTTCCAATTCCAATCGCACTCTAAATAATAGCCGATTTCTGTGCATTTTTCAATAGAAAAGTGCCTGTTTTTTGTGAATTTTTTTAAAATTGCTCGATTTATATTACAAAAAGTAAAAGTTGCTGAATATTTTTTGGACTATATGTTGATTAAAACAGCCTCGATTTCCGCAGCTGTGAGCGCCCGAAACGCCCCGGGCGGGAGCGTGTCATCCAGGCGGAGCGAGCCGATCCGCTCGCGGTGGAGCGCGATCACCGGCGCACCGCGGCTCGCGAGCAGACGGCGGACGAGGTGGTATTTTCCCTCCGTGACCGTGACGCGGCAGCGGCGGTCTCCGAGCAGCTCAAGCTTCGCGGGAAGGCACTTCGTCCCGTCCCGCAGCGTAACGCCCGCGGCGAGGGCGGCGACGTCCTCTTGCTTCAGCTCGCCGTCCGTCTCGGCGAGGTAGACCTTCTCCACGGCATGGCGCGGGGAGATGACGCGGTGCACCCAGTCCCCGTCCGTGCTGAGCAAGAGCAGTCCGGACGTGTCCTTATCGAGCCGGCCCGCCGGGACGAGACCGCGGCGGAGCTCGGGCGGAAAGAGATCGAGCACGGTTTTCTCCCGCGCGTCCTCCGTCGCGGTGACAACGCCGAGGGGCTTGTGCAGCAGATAATAGCGCTGCCGCGCCCAGCCGAGGGGCTCCCCGTCGAGCGTGACGGTGTGCGCCGCCGGATCGAGCTTCGTCTCCGGGCGCTTCTGCGCCGTGCCGTCTACCAGCACGCGCCCCGCGCGGATCATCTGCCGCGCGGTCTCGCGCGAGACGCCGCGGCTCTCGCAGAGGAATTTATCCAGCCGGAGCAAGCGCATCCCTTCCCTTCCCGCGTCGAAAGCGCATATTTTGTGTATTATATCATAAAAACTTTGAAAAGGGAATAGTTATTTTGTGGGAGGTGCTTCAAATGGAACCCAAATCTTCCACACTTCGTCCGCAGACCGCTGCGGCGGTGATTTTGATCGTCACGGTGCTGCTCGCGGCGCTGGTGCTGCGCGTTTCCAACGGCGGGGTGCTCTCGGCGCACTATAACGTGACCACCCGCGAGGGGCGGGTGGAATATCTCGCGGCGCAGGGCTGGACGGTGGACCCGAAGACGGAGACGGCGCAGGAGATCACGCTGCCGCGCGAGATCGACGGCGTGCTCGCAGACTACAACGACCTCCAGCGGCGGCAGGGCTTTGATCTGCGCCCCTACTGCGGTCTCGGCTGCACGGTGTATTCCTACGTCGTGACGAATTACGAGACAGACGAGCCGGTGCTGTGCACGATTTATCTCTACAAGAATCGGGTGATTGCGGGAGATATTCACTCCACATCGCTCGATGGATTCATGCATGGGATCAGGAAGAGTTAGGAGTTAGGAGTTAGGAATTAGGAGTTAGGAGTTGTCCAAATTTGTCATTCTGAGCGGAGCACGGAGTGCGGAGTCGAAGAATCTTGGCAGAGCAGTCAGACAGACGCCGGATGTTCTCTTTTGCTGCGCTGCCAAGATCCTTCGACAAGCTCAGGATGACATATGGTTGCTGCGCATGTACCATCCGTCAACTCCTAACTCCTCACTCCTAACTCCTAACTTGCAACCTGCAGACAGCAAAACCGCCGGACAGATTGTCCGACGGTTTTCGCTTCGCTTACAGTCCTTTAATCATCGCCAGATCCCCATAGAGAATCGAATCATCCCCCAGCGCGGCGATTTTGATCTCTGTGGTTTTCCGGATCTGCGGCATGCAGTAGCGGTCGACCTCGGCGAGGATTTTTTGCAGGAACAGGTCGCCCACGGCTTCGATGACGCCGCCGCCGTAGAGGATGAGATCGGGGCTGAGCATATTGATCATGTTGCCGGTCGCGACGGCGAGCCAGTGGCAGGCGCGGTCGACGGCCTCGGTCGCCACGGCGTCGCCCGCCTCGAGCGCGCGCTTGAGGGGCTTTGCGCGGAAGACGCCCTCCTGCACCGCCTCCGCCATCATCGTCTCGCGGTCGCGGGAGATCTGCTGGCGGATATACGACGTCATGCCCGTCTTGCTCGAAAACGCCTCGAGACAGCCGCGCTGACCGCAGCCGCAGAGCGGGCCCTCGGGATCGAGCACCATGTGGCCGAATTCGGCGGCCATGAAGCGGCTGCCGGTATAAAGCTGATCGTTCAGGATCAGTCCGCCGCCGAGCCCGGTGCCGATGAAGAAGCCCGCCACGTTGCGGTAGCCCTTCGCCGCGCCGAAGCGGTGCTCGCCGAGGACGCCGAGGTTCACGTCGTTGCCGACGAAGAACGGCACGCCGAAGCGCTGCTCCATGTGCTCGCGGATCGGGTAATCGCGCCACGGGAGATTCGGCGTGAAAAGCACGACGCCGCGCTCCTGATCGATGACGCCGGGCGCGCAGGACGCGATGGCGTTGAGCTCCTCCGGGTCGATGCCGGATTCGCGGATCATCTCCTCCACGACGCCGATGATGACCTGCTCGACGTCCGCCGAGCCGTCGCCGCCGGACTTGGTGCGCTTTTTCAGGCGGTAGATGATCTGATCCTGCTCATCAAAGACGGCGCCGAGCACCTTCGTGCCGCCGACGTC
>CAMJHX010000044.1 GCA_946405655.1 uncultured Clostridia bacterium | reverse complement strand
GCGGCATTCTGGATCTGTGGAAGCTGATGAACATCTCCAACGACCGCTTCATCCGCACCACGGACGATTACCATGTCGAGTCCATCCAGCGCATCTTCCGCAAGATGTACGACAACGGCGATATCTATAAGGGCAAATACTCCGGCATGTACTGCACGCCGTGCGAGAGCTTCTGGACCGAGAGCCAGCTGGTCGACGGCAAGTGCCCCGACTGCGGCCGCGAGGTCAAGTATGCCGAGGAGGAGGCGTATTTCTTCCGCCTCTCCAAGTATGCGCAGCCGGTCAAGGAGCTGCTGCTCACGGGCGAGTTCCTGCAGCCCATGAGCCGTGTCAACGAGATGATCAAGAACTTCATCGATCCCGGTCTGGAGGATCTCTGCGTCTCCCGCACGAGCTTTTCCTGGGGCATCCCGGTCGATTTTGATCCGGGCCACGTCGTCTATGTCTGGGTCGACGCGCTGTCCAACTATATCACCGCGCTCGGCTATCTGAACGATAAGTACGATGACTATGAGCGCTACTGGCCCGCCGTGCACATCGTCGGCAAGGAGATCGTGCGCTTCCACTCCATCATCTGGCCCGCCATGCTCATGAGCCTCGGCGAGCCCCTGCCGAAGAAGGTCTACGGCCACGGCTGGCTGCTGATCGACGGCGGCAAGATGTCCAAGTCCAAGGGCAACGTCGCCGATCCCTATCTGCTCGCCGAGCGCTACGGCGTCGATGCGCTGCGCTTCTTCCTCATGCGCACGTTCCCCTTCGGCTCTGACGGCAACTTCTCCAACGAGCTTCTCATCAACTGCATCAATGCCGACCTCGCCAACGACCTCGGCAACCTCGTCAGCCGCACCACCGCCATGGTCAATAAGTACTTCGGCGGCAAGCTGCCCGCAGAGCAGGCAGCCGACGAGGAGAAGGACGGCGAGCTCATCGCCATGGCCTCCGCGCTCGCCGGGAAGGTCGGCGCCGAGATGGATAAGTTCGCCCCGCAGAACGCCATCGGCGAGATCTTCAAGGTGCTGAACCGCGCCAATAAGTATATCGACGAGAACGCGCCCTGGCTCCTCATCAAGGAGGAGGGGCAGAAGCCCCGCCTCGCGCGCGTGCTCTATAACCTGCTTGAGACCATCCGTATCTGTGCCGGACTCCTCACGCCCTTCATGCCCGAGACCTGCGCCGAGATCGCAAAGCGCGTCGGCGCGCCCGAGACCGCGTGGGACGATCTGTGCGTCTTCGGCGTGCTCCCCGCGGACGTCGCCGTCACGCTGGGCGACGCGCTCTTCCCGCGCATCGATCTCAATAAGGAGCTCGCTGCGCTCGAGGAGATCAGCGCCGCGCAGAAGGCTGCCAAGGCTGCCGCTGCGGGCGCAAAGCCGGTCGACCCGGTGCTCCCGGACGTGAAGTTCGATGATTTCGTCAAGTGCGACATGCGCGTCTGCGAGATTCTCTCCTGCGAGAAGGTCAAGAACTCCGATAAGCTCCTCAAGTTCGTCCTGAACGACGGCACCGGCACGCCCCGCCAGATCCTCTCCGGCATGCAGGCGTTCTATGCTGAGCCGGAAAAGCTCGTCGGCAAGAAGGTCATCGCCATTTTGAACCTGCCCGCCCGCAAGATGGCAGGTCAGGAGTCCAACGGCATGCTCCTCTGCGCCGAGGGCGATCCGGAGCACGTCTGGCTCACGCTGGTCGATGACGCCATCCCCGCCGGCTCGAGAATTAACTAAAAGTTTACGAAAATTCAGGAACGTATGGCTTGCGAAAGCGTCCCATTTCTGATATCGTAATAAATCGCGTATCCCACGCAATATCCAGAGAAAAAAGGAGCATGAGCGTTGAAGATTATCAGCTCAAAATCCATTTACGATCAAAACGATAAAAAGAAAGCCGCAGCGCTTCGGGAATCCCGAAGCGCTGCTGAGCGTGCTTCCGAAAGCCAGCAGACCGCGCCCGCAAAGCCCGCCGCGCCGCAGGAGACGCCCCCGGCGGCAGCCGCGAACGCCACCCGCCCGGCGGCAGCGACAACGGCAGCCCGCCCGGCAGCAACCGCAACGGCAGCCCGTCCGGCGGCAACGGCGACAGCAACCCGCCCGGCGGCAGCGACAACGGCAGCCCGCCCGACGGCAACGGCGACAGCAACTCGCCCGGCGGCGACGACAACGGCCACACGCCCGACAGCAACCGCGACAGCATCTCGTCCGGCGGCTCCTACGGCAACAAAGGCGACCGGCGCACAGTCCGCGCCCGTCCGCCGCACGGTGCAGCATCCTGCGGCGCCTGCCGCGCGCACGCACGCGCCCAAGCAGCAGACGGTTCAGCCCCGCCCGAGAACGACGGCCGCCGCGCCCAGCGGACAGACGATGGCGCAGAGCGCCGCGAACCGCCGCACCAGAACCGCGCAGGCGGCACAGGCGGCGAGAGCTGCGCAGACGGCAAGACCCGCCCAGACGTCCGCCGAGCCCAAGCGCACGCCGCGCGTGCAGGCGGGCTTCGTGGAGGAATCTCCGGCACGTCCGCGCCGCGAGCGTCCCGCTCCGGTCAAGACCGTCCGCAGAAAAAAAGGAAAGAAAAGAAAGAACTTCGGCCAGCGCCTCGGCCGCCTCGTGGTCGTGCTCGCGCTGCTCTTTGCCATGTATCTCACGGCGGTGTTCTCGAACATCCCGTTCATCGCCAAATGGCGCACGATCTATATCCAGACCGCCATGGCGACCATGCGCCACCAGTGGCTTGCCACGGCCTTCATCCCGCACAGCGTCATCGATAAGGTCATGGCGGACGTCGCCGCCTCCCGCGAGGCGCAGATCGGCGTCAACAGTCAGTGGGGCGATCAGGAGGAAGAGGTCGATCCCGAAACCGGCGAGCGCAAGCACCGCAACCCCACGCTCACCGACACCAAGGGCATGACGCAGGCGGAGATCGATTTCTTCGATCTCTTCTGGGAGATTGACGTCGACTCCATGCTCGACTATGTCCATCGAACCCCCGCCGCCCTGTCTGACGGCTGGGAGAACATCAACATCAACCATTCCGCTCTCTCCGACAGCGGCACCACGATCCGCACCGTGCAGGATGAGCAGGTGCTCGCCATCAACGCCAAAGAGCAGGTGCTCATCATCCGCATGAGCGGCTCGGGCTACCGCGGCATCATGGCCGTCTGCAAGGATCCGTCCCGCCTGAGCCTGCAGGCCGCGCGCTCCATCGGCTCCGTCGGCGAGGTTGTGGGCGATATCGCTCAGGACCACAACGGCCTCATCGCCATGACCGGCTCCGGCTTCATCGATGAGGGCGGCGTCGGCAACGGCGGCACCATCGTCGGCTATGCCATGTGCAACGGCATGTCCTACGGCGAGCATCTCTACTATGGCTATAAGCGCCTCGAGCTGCGGCAGGACAACCGCATGTACGTCGTCGACGCGTGGGATGAGGTGCATCCCGACACGACCGACTGCATGGAGTTCTCTCCCGCTATGATCATCGACGGCGAG
The DNA here is from genome assembly GCA_946405655.1 of uncultured Clostridia bacterium. Lineage (GTDB taxonomy): Bacteria > Bacillota > Clostridia > Oscillospirales > Oscillospiraceae > CAG-103. The sequence goes on along the minus strand of CAMJHX010000044.1, from coordinate 5,542 downwards.
ATCGTCGTCGATTCCACGAGCGGCTTCACCGATCTGCAGCCGCGCGCCTGCATGGGGCAGAGCAAGTACGGCGAGGTCATCATGCTCCTCATCGAGGGCCGTCTGCCCACCATTTCGCTCGGCCTCGGCGTGCCGGAGTGCGCGCGCATCATGTCGCGCCACGAATGCTGGCAGGCGATGAATCTCGACGGCGGCACCAGCGCCATGATCTGGTACGACGGCGACTATATCATGAAGAGCTCAAACCCCGTGCTCGACGCCGGACGAACGCTCCCGAACGCGTTTGTCTACGCGAAAGCAGATGGATAAAACGAAAAGACGGAGGCCGCGGCTTCCGTCTTTTTTATTAATCAAACATTCAGCAAAATAGTATGGTATTCTGATACAAAATACAGTATAATGTAGTGTGATACCTCATTGGAGGAAAGGATGATACAAAATGCAGTTTATCAAGCAGCACAAGCTGCCCTTCATCATTGCGGCGGCGGTTCTTGTCGCGGCGCTGGTGCTTTTCCTGGTGCTCCGCGGCGGCGGCAGCAGCGAGGGCGGGGTCTATGTGCAGTCCGTGCGCGATCTCACCGGCGGCATCGGCTCGGTGCATCAGTTCTCCGGCGTCGCCGAGAGCCAGAAGACCGAGAAGATCGCCCGCGACGCGCAGAAGACCGTCAAGGAGATCCACGTCGCCGCGGGCGACAGCGTGAAGAAGGGAGACAAGCTCTTCAGCTATGACACCGAGCTCATGCAGCTCGATGTGCAGCAGGCGCAGCTCGAGATCGAGTCGCTCCAGAGCACGATCAGTACGGCCAACAGCCAGATCGCGCAGTATCAGCGCGAGCGGCAGAGCGTCTCCGGCTCCGAGCGCATGGCGTATGACGCGCAGATCCAGCAGCTGCAGGCGGAGGTCAACTCCAACACCTATCAGCTCAAGACCAAGCAGGCGGATCTCGATCGCCTCAAGCAGGGTCTCGAGAACGCCGACGTGCTCGCCCCCGCGGACGGCACGATCGACAAGGTCGGCACGATCGAGGAGCCGCTGGACGCCGAGAACACGATGGTCACGCTCCGCAACGGCGGCGATCTGCGCATCAAGGGCAGCGTCAGCGAGCAGAACGTCATGTCCATCGCCGTGGGCGATCCGGTCATCGTCCGCTCCCGCGTGGATAAGGACGTCACCTGGTCCGGCACCATCGATTCCATCGACACCGGCTCTTCCCAGCAGAGCGAGGAGAGCGGCATGGTCATGGACGGCAGCAGCGCCGACCGCGCCAGCTTCTACAGTTTTTATGTAAACCTTGAGGACGACGACGGCATCATCATGGGCCAGCACGTCATCATCGAGCCGGACTATGGTCAGGGCGAGGTCAAGCAGGGTCTCTGGCTGCCGGCGGGCTTCATCGTCGATCCCGAGAGCGAGCAGCCCTTCGTCTGGATGGCGAATTCCCGCATGAAGCTGGAAAAGCAGAGCGTCACCATCGGCGAGTATGACCCCGATCTCGACATGTTCCAGATCACCGAGGGGCTGGAGAACGACAGCCTCATCGCCTGGCCGGACGAGAACTGCGTCCCCGGCGCGAAGGCGACGACCGAGCTCGTCTGGGACGAGGAGGGCATGGATGAGGAGTTCTACGGCTCCATGGACGGGGAGTTCTTCGATGAGGAGATGCCCATGGAGGGCGATTTTTCCGAAGAGCTGCCGGACGATGTCGATCTTGAGCCTGTGACCGACGGCGAACCTGACGCCGAGCCTGCGGGGTGACGCCATGGCTGAAACACTCATTGACCTCCGTCATATCTATAAGACCTATGACGAGGGCGGCAAAATGCCCGTGCCCGTGCTGGAGGACGTCTCCCTGCGCGTGGAGGATGGGGAATATCTCGCCATCATGGGGCCGTCCGGCTCCGGCAAATCCACGCTCATGAACATCATCGGCTGCCTGGATCTCCCCACGGAGGGCGAGTTCTTCCTCGGCGGCGAGAATGTGCTCACGATGAACGAAAACGCCGTGGCCGATCTCAGAAACCGCATGATCGGCTTCGTGTTCCAGAACTTCAACCTGCTCCCGCGCGAGACCGCGCTCGAAAATGTGGCGCTCCCGCTCCTCTATGCCGGAGTTTCGCGCCGTGAGCGCGCCGAGCGCGCGAGAGCCGCGCTCGAATCCGTCGGCCTCGGCGACCGCGTGGACTTTCTGCCCACGCAGCTCTCCGGCGGCCAGAAGCAGCGCGTCGCCATCGCCCGCGCCATGATCAACCGCCCGCACGTCCTCCTCGCGGACGAGCCGACCGGCGCGCTCGATACCGCCTCCGGCAAGCAGGTCATGGAGCTCTTTGAAAAGCTCAACCGCGACGGCATGACCGTCGTCATGATCACGCACGCGCCCGAGATCGCGCAGCGCGCCCGCCGCATGATCCGCATTCTCGACGGCAAAATCGCCGAGGAAGGAGGCGACGCGAAGTGAATCCCGCCAAAAAGAAACAGACCATCCGCCGCATCATCATCGCGGCGCTGGTGCTCCTCGCGCTCGTCGCGGCGGTGGTGCTCATCGCGCAAACAGTGCGCCGCCAGACCGTCAACGTCTTCAACGTCTCCGAGGTCTCCGATTCCTATTGGGGCGACAGTACCGAGCTCTCCGGCATGGTCTCCGAGGGCAGCGTGGACAACATCCCGCTTGCCGAGGGCATGGTCGAAAGCTTTGCCGTGAAGGTCGGCGACGAGGTGAAGAAGGGCGACGTGCTCCTAAAGTACGACACGTCCAGCTATCAGCTCACGCTCTCGAGCGATCAGGCGGAGATCGCCATGCTCCAGAGCCAGATCGCGCAGGCGCAGCAGGAAATTTCCGCCTACCGCCGCATGACGCCCTCCGAGGCCGTCACGCCGCCGCCCGCGCCCACGCCGAAGCCCACGCCCGCGACGGTCGCCGTCGTGGATGCGTCCACGCCGCCGAATGAGCAGATCGATGGCGTGAAGTATTATAACTGCACCGTGGACACCGTTGTCCGCGCCGACGTGCTCAAGGCGCTCGCAGTCTCAGGCGACCGCGCGGCCTATCGCCTCTATGAAGGACGTGACCTGCTCGGCCTCTGGTTCGTCAGCGGGGAGGACCTCGCGCAATTTGGCGAGGAATGGTCGCCTGAGGACTGGACGCTCGGCGAGGGGCTCACGCTCAACGGCGACGGCACCGTCACCATCGACACCGCCGCGCCGCATTACGGCACGTTTGAAAGCCGCCTTCCCGGCGCCGATGAGGACGATGATTACGATCCCTGGCCGATCGACCCCGGCAGCGGCTATACCGCCGCCGAGATCGCGCAGATGATCCGCGATGCGCAATCCTCCATCCAGACCTATCAGCGCCAGCTGCAGCAGGCGCAGCTGAAGTATCAGCGCGACCAGCTCACCGGCAAGTCCGGCGAGGTCAAGGCGTCGGACGACGGCGTCGTCACCTTCATCGCCGATCCGCATACGATCGCCGCGGGGCAGACGCTCATCACCGTCAAGGGCAGCGCCAACGCCATCGTCACGGTCTATGTCGATGAGCTCAGCCGCGAAACGCTTCGCCCCGGCGACGAGGTCTCCGTCATGAGCTATGAGACGGGCTCCTCCTTCATCGCCAAGGTCGATTCCGTCGGCACCGAGCCGTCCCCGGAGTATTCCTATGATCCGTCGAGCTCCATGTACCCCGTCACCTGCGTGGCGGAGGAGAGCGATCTCGAGCTCAACGTCGGCGAATACTGCTCCGTCACGCCCATGCAGGAGCAGGAGATGTCTGATCACATCTATCTGCCCATGTATTTTGTGCGCGAGGACGAGCAGGGCTCCTATGTCCTCGCCGCGGGGGAGAACGGCCGCCTCGAGCGCCGCGCGATCTCCACCGGCAAGATCATCTGGGGCAGCAGCATCGAAATCCTGCGCGGCGTCACGCAGGACGATCAGATCGCCTTCCCGTACGGGCGCAGCGCCAGACCCGGCAACCGCACGCAGCACGCCGAGCTCGATGCGCTCTACGGCTATTGAGGAGGGAAGCAAATGCTAGAGAATATTCGTCTTTCCTTCCGCGGCATCTGGTCGCATAAGCTCCGCAGCTTCCTCACCATGCTCGGCATCATCATCGGCATCGCCGCCATCATCGCCATCGTCTCCACGATCGAGGGCACGAACGAGCAGATCAAGCAGAACCTCGTCGGCTCCGGCACGAACACGGTCAATGTCTGCCTCAATCAGGACGGCTACCCGATGGACTTCAGCTGGGGCGAGATGCCGGACGTCCAGCCCTTCACGGAAGAGCTGCGCGAGCAGCTGCGCGGCATAGACCATGTCGACAGCGTCTCCTTCGTGCACACGCGCGATTATGCCGACGGCATGACCTATCTCAAGACCGACCTCTCCAGCTGCGGACTCGTCGGCGTGGATGAGAGCTATTTTGCTACCGCGGGCTATCAGATCATCCGCGGCCGCGGCTTTACCGCGCGCGATCTCGAGGGCGTCGGCCGAAACGTCTGCATCCTCGATAAGATCACCTATAACAACGCCTTCTCCGGGCAGAACCCGCTCGGCTGCTCGATCCAGATCAAGGGCGTGCCGTTCACGGTCATCGGCGTCGCGGCGCAGACCTCCACGTTCGAGCCCACGATCAATACCGTCGACGACTGGTATATGTACACCTCTGACCGCACCGGCAAGGTCTTCGTGCCGGACGTCACCTGGCCGATCATCTTCCGCTTCGACGAGCCGGAGACCGTCGTCCTCCGCGCCGCGAGCACCGACGATATGACGCAGGCGGGCAGGGACGCGGCGAAGCTCATCAACAGCGAGCTGAACCTCTCCACCGAGGACGCCACCGCCGTCCAGTATAAGAGTATGGATCTCATGGATCAGGCGGCGCAGCTGCAGCAGCTCGCCTCCAGCACGAACATCATGCTCATCGCCATCGCGTCGATCTCGCTGCTCGTCGGCGGCATCGGCGTCATGAACATCATGCTCGTCTCCGTCACGGAGCGCACGCGCGAGATCGGCCTCAAAAAAGCCCTCGGCGCGCGCCGGCGGCAGATCCTCTCGCAGTTCCTTACCGAGGCCGCGGTGCTCAGCCTCCTCGGCGGCATCCTCGGCATCATCGTGGGCATCATCTTAGCCAGAGTCATCAGCCTCGTCGTCGAGATCCCGGTCGCCATCAGCATCCCGGCGATCCTCGTCGCCATCATCTTCTCCTCGCTCGTCGGCGTCATCTTCGGCCTGCTCCCAAGCATCAAGGCCTCGAAGCTCAACCCCATCGACGCGCTGAGATACGAATAAACCAATCCGAACAATCCCGGTCATGCCGTAGCATGACCGGGTTTTTTTAAAGTGTAGGGCGGCCACCTGTGGGCCGCCGCGTTGCACTTTTGGGTCAAGGCGGGGCACAGGTCCCCGCCCTACGCATGGTTTCGGATGGTGCGCCGTAGGGGACGGCGTCCTCGACGTCCCGGCAGAACGAACCGATTTCACTGCCAATTTCGGGCGAATCCGAACCGCACCTTGTAGGGCGCGATGCCCACTCGCGCCGTGCAG
>CAMJHX010000043.1 GCA_946405655.1 uncultured Clostridia bacterium | reverse complement strand
GCCGGCAAGGTCGACGATCTGCGCATGGAGCTGCTCGAGGGTGCCTCTGTCTCCGATGAGGAGCTCATGGAGAAGTTCCTCGAGGAGATGGATCTCACTGAAGAAGAGGCTGTCAAGGGCATCCGTCTCGGCGTTCTGAGCCGCGACTTCATCCCCGTCTTCGCCGGCGCTGCCCTGAACGGCATCGGCACCGAGGCTCTCATGCAGGCCATCGTGGACTACGTCCCCACCCCGGCGGACGAGGAGTGCAAGCCCGAGGCGCCTGTGGCCGCGTTCGTTTTCAAGACGATCTCCGACCAGTTCGGCAAGTATTCCTTCATCAAGGTCATGGCCGGCAAGGTCACGAGCGATCTCACGCTGCGCAACGTGCGCACCGGCAGCAACGATAAGCTCGGCCGTATGTACACCATGTGCGGCAAGAAGAACACTGAGGTCAAGGAAGCCTGCTGCGGCGACATCGTCGCCATCGGCAAGATGGACTGGAAGACCGGCGACACCGTCTGCGACGCGAAGAACGAGGTTGAGTTCCCCGCCATCGAGATCGCCGAGCCCGTCTACTCCATGGCCATCTCCCCCAAGACGAAGGGTCAGGACGACAAGGTTGCTTCCGGTCTCGCCCGTCTGAACGAGGAGGACATCTCCTTCACGCTCGTCAACAACGCCGAGACCCATCAGATGGTCATCTCCGGCGCCGGCGATATCCAGGTCGACGTGCTCTGCTCCAAGCTCAAGAGCCGCTTCGGTGTTGAAACCGAGCTCAAGCCCGCCCGCGTGGCTTACCGCGAGAAGATCAAGGGCAAGGTCGAGGCTCATGGCCGCCACAAGAAGCAGTCCGGCGGCAGCGGCCAGTTTGGTGACGTGTGGATCCGCTTCGAGCCCCAGGAGGAGAGCGACGAGCTGATCTTCGCCGAGGAAGTGTTCGGCGGCTCCGTGCCGAAGAACTTCTTCCCCTCTGTCGAAAAGGGTCTGCGCAATGCGGTGCAGAAGGGTGTCCTCGCGGGCTACCCGCTGGTCGGCCTGAAGGCCACCCTGTACGACGGCTCCTATCACCCCGTCGACTCCAACGATATGGCGTTCCAGACGGCCGCCCGTCTCGCCTATCAGGACGGCATTCCGAAGGCGAAGCCGACCATCATGGAGCCCATTGGCCTGCTGAAGGTCACGATCCCCGATGCGAATCTGGGCGATATCATGAGCGATATCTCCTCCAAGCGCCGCGGCACCGTGCTCGGCATGAACGCCGAGGACGGCATGCAGATCGTCGAGGCTGAGGTTCCGATGGCGGAGATGAGCTCCTACACCATCGACCTGCGCTCCATGACGCAGGGCCGCGGCTCCTTCAGCTGCAAGTTCGTGCGTTACGAGGAAGCTCCCGGCAACGTGCAGCAGAAGGTCATCGAAGAGTCCAAGGCTGAACAGGAGTAAGAAACAACTTCACCGGGCGCGTTGTGATTGCAACGCGCCCTTCTTAAAAATTGGTGGTTTGCTATGAAGAAAAAGAACCAAACAGGCAAACGCATCTGGTCCTTCGGGATCATGCTGTGTCTCGCGCTGGCGCTCGGCTGCCTGATCTTCACGAGCGTGCTCGGCAACATTCCGCGCGGCGGCGTGGACCGCACCGTCGCGGCGACTCCGGAGGTCAGTCTCGCGCCGGATGCGCTGGAGAGCGCGGAGCCCGTTGAGACACCGGCGCCGAACCCGATCCAGAAGATCGACTCCCCCGCAGCCCTCACGCAGACCGATCCCGCCTCGGGCGACTACGTGAACACCATGTATTTCCTCGGTGACAGTGCGCTCAAGCTCCTCAATTCTGAGACGCTCCTCGCCGGCCCCGAAAAGGATCAGCAGGTCTGGTGTCCCGAGAGCGGTGTGATGGATCTCAATTCCCTCTCGAGCGTCACGTTCGTCTCCCCCGTGACCGGCAACAACGCGCCCTTCGGCGACATTGCGTTCGTCAACCGCCCGGCGACGATGGTGATCCTCCCGAGCACGGACAACGCGAACCTCATCACCGAGACCGCGCTCAAGGCCGCGATTAAGGACGTCGTGACCGCCATTCAAGCCGAGAGTCCGGAGACGAAGGTCATCCTCTCCTCGCTCACACCGGTGGCACGAAGCTACCAGTATGAGGATATTACCTTCGAGGTCATCAACCGCGTGAATCAGTGGATTGCGGAGGCGGCGGTCGAGAACAATGTGAAATATCTCGACGCGGCATTCGAGCTCGCAGGAACGGACGGGTTCCTGCCCGAGAACTTCCAGAACGGCGACGGCATGCATCTGTCCGCCGACGGTCTGAAGGCCTGGTTCAACTGCGTGCGCACGCACGTGTGCCCGTGACAATGCATATAAAAACCCCGCTGCGGTGCAGCGGGGTTTTCTTATATCTCATCCAACCGCCAGACGTGGGCGGAAAATGCGTCGAGTGTCTCCTCACATGTCACGAAATACTCCTCCAGATTGCGCAGCTCTACAAGAAGGACACGGCCTTTCTCCTCTACAACCGTTCGCACCAAGCCTTGGAGGGTAAAGCGGGCGGACAGCGTCCCGCAGGCATCAAACATGGACACGGTTTTTCTCTTCTGATCGGACGCAAGGATACGCCCGTCCGACAGAACGCTCAGAACATACGCCGGAATCTCGAGCTTGATCCGCGTCTCCTCCCCAGTCTGCAAATCGATGATCTTCACTGGTCGATTCGGCGTCCCCTGCGTCCAGACTCTGTCACCGGTAATCTGCTCCTCACGGAACCCCTGAAACAAAGCTGACGCGCTCCAACGCGCCTTCTCGCACAGCGTTTCATCCAGCACAATCAGCGCTGATTGCGTGAGGTCATAGCCCACGGCGCCAACGCCATTGACTGCGCAGCACAACCGGAACTCCTGTGAGCAGGGCAATTGCGCCTGTGCTGTGACGGCTCCGGTCACGCCGTCAACCATCCAAGCCCGGCTCTCTTCCCACCACGGGGCACTGTCCGCGAGCAGAATACTGCCGTCGCTGAACACGCCGACCACATAGATCGTATGATTCTCCCCGGCGTTCGGCGCGAAGCGCCATGCCTCCGTGCCGTTCGGCCGGACGCAGGACACCTTGTTTGAACCGCTGAACATGCAGACGAAATTGCCCTGCTTCGTCTGCCAGAGCAATCGAGGAAACGCATCGTCTGACGAAAACATGGTCATCTGATCTTTCCGCGCGTCATAACACAGCCACTGGCCAGAATCATTCATCCGGAAATTACGCACGCCGATCAAGTACGGATGATAGGGCGCAGTATAGGAGGGAACGCCGGCGCTGAAGCGGATCTCCGCCGCAGCATTGCTTTGCCACTGCGGACGCAGGTGCTCATACAGACGATGCTTCGCGCGCATATATTCCGGCCACGCGTCCTGCGGCACCTCCGTGAGCCGGTATCGGTTCGGTCTGCGGCGAAGGGCGGCTTCGCGCGCTTTGATAGCGTGGAGCGTCTGGTCTGAGCGCGGCACAACGCGCGGCTCGTCCTCCGGATCGTCCAACAGCGCCGTGCCGACCGTCTCCTCCATAAGTGCAAGCTGCTCCTCAAGATCGACGCACCGTCCGGCATAGCGAAACGCCTTCGCCGGGGCGTCCTCACCGTAGAGCAGGTTCAGCTGTTTGCCGAGCTTTGCCCACGATTCCGCGCTGATGCAGGAGGCTCTTCGCCGTCCCTCACGGTAAAAATCGCAGTGAAACACATCGTCGTCAAACCAGAAAAACACGATGGCTGCGCGTGAGTCATCCTCCTTCGTGAGCTTGCGCGCAAGCTTTTCCAATCGCTTGACTTCCAGCGCAGAGCGCGGCGTCACGCCGAGCCACGGCGCATTCTGTGTGCGCAGGAGATCGTCCGGAAGCAACTGTGCCTGCAGTTCCGCTGTCGGCGCGCCGAGCAGATGCAGCGTGACTGTGGTCAGTCCCATGAGAAGCTCCCCCTTCTGAATGCATTCTTGATTTCGATCCTACCATAACACGCATTGTTTGTCCACAGCTCAGAAGTTTTGGTTTTGGATTGAACAGGATGACATTTTGTGGTACAGTAACATCAGATATTCAATCACAGAAATGAGGGAAACAAATGAACGAAGTCAAACAACCGAAAAAACCGCTCATTATCTTCTACACGATCGTGCTCGTGCTGCTGCTGGCGGTGAACCTGTTTGTGCTGCCGGCGATGGTGCAGGGCAGCGTCCAGGAGGTCGACTACGGCACCTTTATGGCCGATACCGACGCGGGCAAGATTGAAGAGGTGCAGATCGACAGCCACCAGATTCTCTACAAGCTTAAGGGCGAAAAGCAGGTCTACAAGACCGGCCTGATGAACGACCCGGGGCTGACCGAGCGGCTTTACAAGTCCGGCGCGACCTTCTCGCAGGAGATCGTGGAGGAGGCCTCTCCCCTGATGACGCTCGTGCTCAGCTGGCTGCTCCCGATCGGCATCTTCCTGCTGCTGGGCAACTTCCTGTCCAAGAGCCTGATGAACAAGGCCGGCGGCGGTCCGGGCTCGATGATGTTCAATCTCGGCAAGAGCAACGCCAAGGTCTACGTCAAGAGCTCCGACGGCATCCGCTTTTCCGACGTGGAGGGCGTGGACGAGGCCGAGGAGAACCTGCAGGAGATCGTGGAATACCTCCACAACCCCGCCAAATACACCGAGATCGGCGCTTCGATGCCGAAGGGCATCCTGCTCGTCGGCCCTCCGGGAACCGGCAAGACGATGCTCGCCAAGGCCGTGGCGGGCGAGGCGAACGTGCCGTTCTTCTCCATGTCCGGCTCCGAATTCGTGGAGATGTTCGTCGGCATGGGTGCGAGCAAGGTGCGCGACCTGTTTCAGCAGGCGAAGGAGAAGGCCCCCTGCATCGTGTTCATCGACGAGATCGACGCCATCGGCAAAAAGCGCGAGGGGCAGATTTCCTCCAACGACGAGCGCGAGCAGACGCTCAACCAGCTGCTGACCGAAATGGACGGCTTTGAGGGCAACAATGGCGTGATCATCCTCGCTGCGACGAACCGGCCCGAAAGTCTCGACCCCGCGCTCACACGCCCGGGCCGCTTTGACCGCCGCGTACCGGTGGAGCTGCCGGATCTCAAGGGTCGCGAAGCGATCCTCAAGGTCCACGCCAAAAAGGTCAAAGTCGCGGACGATGTGAACTATGAGCAGATCGCACGCATGGCCTCCGGCGCCTCGGGCGCAGAGCTTGCGAACATCATCAACGAGGCCGCGCTTCGCGCCGTGCGCGATGGGCGCAAGGCCGTGACGCAGACGGACCTCGAGGAGAGCATCGAGGTCGTCATTGCGGGCTATCAGAAGAAGAACGCGATCCTCTCTGAGCAGGAAAAGCGCGTAGTCGCCTATCACGAGATCGGTCATGCCCTCGTCGCAGCGCGGCAGACGCAGTCTGCTCCCGTGCAGAAGATCACGATCGTGCCCCGCACCTCCGGCGCGCTGGGATACACCATGCAGGTCGAGGAGGGCAACCACTATCTCGTCAGCCGCGAGGAGCTGGAGAACAAGATCGCCACGCTCACCGGCGGCAGAGCAGCCGAGGAGATCGTCTTCGGCTCGATCACGACGGGCGCCTCGAACGATATAGAGCAGGCCACAAAGCTCGCCCGCGCCATGATCACGCGCTACGGCATGAGCCCGACGTTCGACATGGTCGCGCTTGAGACCGTGACGAACCAGTATCTCGGCGGCGATACCTCCCTCGCCTGCAGCCCCGAGACGCAGCGCGAGATCGACGAGAAGGTCGTCGCGCTCGTGAAGAAGCAGCACGAGAAGGCCGCGTCCATCCTCATGGCCGACCGCGAGAAGCTCGACGAGCTCGCGCAGTATCTCTATCAGAAGGAGACGATCACGGGCGAGGAGTTTATGAAGATCCTGAACGCATGAGGTTCTTTTGACGTAGGGGTGGGGCTTGTGCCTCCCGGCATTCCATACTCGATCAAAAAATCAGTTAAGGCGAATTCGCAGAATAAAGCCTCTGCGAATTCGCCTTATCATTTCTGATTCATTTCGATGTCTGCCGCGCGGGAGGGGCAAGCCCCTCCCCTACAGAAACCCTCTAACTGCCGTTCTCAACAATCCAATCCGGCAATCCAGCTTTTCAGCTCATCCTCTTTCACTCTGCCGGAGAAGCGCTTGCCGGCCAGCACCTTCGCGCCCTTGGCGAGGGCTTCGATGCGGCCCTGTCCCTCTCCGAGCGGGCTCATGCCGGAGGTGTAGAACGGGACGACGGTCTTGCCGGAGAAGTCATAGGCCTCGAGGAAGGTGTCGATGATGCTCGGCTCGCGGTACCACCAGATCGGGAAACCGAGGAAGATGACGTCGGCATCCGCGACAGGCGCGTCGCTGTCCGCCATCGCCGGGCGGCAGCTGGGGTCCGCCATCTCGACGGTGCTGCGCGCCTTCTTGTCCATCCAGTTCAGGTCGCCGCGCTGATACGGCACGGCGGGGCGAATTTCATAGACCGCAGCGTCCGCCGCCGCTGCAAGCGTCTGCGCCAGACGGGCAGTGCTGCCGCCGGCAGAAAAATATGCAACAAGTTTGCTCATGTCCATTTCTCCTTTTATGCGCGTTTATTCCGGCCCCAGAATACGTTATAGCGATCGGGCTTCCACTCGGGGCGTACGTCCTTGACCGCCTCGGCCGCTGTGATGACGGCGTCGTCGTTGTCAATGTCAATAAGCGTATAGCGGTCGTTGCCCATGCCGAGCTCCTTCATATAGCTCAGCTGGCGCAGGCCATGGCGGGTCTCAATGCGCTCGATCATGGCTTTGCCGCCATGGTCAGGCAGGCTGTAAATCATATCCACACAGGCATTGTCCACCGCAAGAATGTCCACGGACGCCAGAATGCCCACGTCCGGCGTGACAACCGGCTCGGCATACGGGCCCTCACAGTCGCAGGAGACGGACATGTTGCGCATGGTATTGATATAGCAGACATGACCGGCGAAGTAGTCAATCGTCGCCTTGGTGCTCTCGGACATACGCTCCATGAGCTCCTCTTCGCTGATCGCCCAGATGTTGTCCGTGTCATGGAAATTGTGGATCATCTTCTTGCCGATCTTCGCATCCGCGCAGCCGATACCGATGTTCTTGTTCGAGCCGCCGAAGCCGCCCATCATGTGGCCCTTGAAGTGCGTGAGCACGAGGAGCGAGTCATAGTTCAGCATGGATTTGCCGACGTACATCTCGGTGAACCACTTGCCGTTTTTCACCGGCAGCGGAGCGACGCCGTCGGCGTCGGTGATATCGACCGGGCAGAAATGCCAGCCGTTGGTCTCCAGCGTCTTGCGGTGCACCTCGGTGTTGTGGCGCGTACCCTCGTAATAGGTGTTGGTCTCGATGATCGTCGCGTCCGGCTGGCGCTGCTCGATGAGCTCGCGCACCCAGGGTCTTGGGAGGATATTCGGCCCCTCCGCCTCGCCGGTGTGCAGCTTAACTGCCACGCGGCCCTCCAGCACGGATGCCACCTTGTCGTAAATCTTCTTCAGTCCTTCTTCGGAGAGGTCGCGGGTGAAAAACACCACGGAGCTCTCGCCCGTGCGCGCATCATACGGCACGTACTTATTTCCGTCCTTGCCAGGAACCGGATTGCTGCTCATGAAAGAGTCCTCCTTCCAAAATATGTATCAAAGCTTGCTGTAATCTTCCTCAGAGACCGCCTCCAGCCACTCGGTGGACGCGTCCTCCCCCTCGACCTCAATGGCGAGATGGGACATCCAGCTGTCGGACGCCGCGCCGTGCCAGTGCTTCACGTTCGCGGGGATGTTGATCACCGTGCCGGGCGTGAGTTCCACGGGCGCCTTGCCCCATTCCTGATACCAGCCGCGCCCGCCGACGCAGAGGAGCATCTGCCCGCCGCCTTTCGACGCGTGGTGGATGTGCCAGTTATTGCGGCAGCCGGGCTCGAACGTCACGTTATAGACCGGGACCTGCTCTGTGGACAGGGGCGCGAGATAGCTCTGCCCCACGAAGAACTGGCCGTACGGGTTTTCCTCCCCGATGGGGAAGAAGATCAAGTTCTGATAGGCGTCCTTTGCGCTCTGTGCGCTCGTCTCCTCCGCCCAGATCTCCTTTGCCTGACGGAACACCGCCCAGCCCTTCGGCCAGCCGACGTACATCGTGGCGTGGGTGATGATGGCGGCGATCTCTTCCTTCGTCACGCCGTGATTCTTCGCGTTCTGAAGATGATAGCCCAGCGAGGAATCCGTGACGCCGGACGCCATGAGGGACACGACCGTGATGATGCACTTGGTCTTGACGTCGATGGCATCCTCGTTCCAGACCTCGCCGAAGAGCACATCGTCATTGAGATGGGCGAACATCGGCGCAAATGCGCCGAGCTGGTCGCGGCCCGCGGTCTGCTTGATCTTCTCGCTCATATTCGTTTCTCCTTCAGCGTTTAATAAACTTCAAGTCCTGCTCCGGGAGCTCGTCATCGTCCGTCACGAAGCGCTCTACCGTCATGTGCAGGTCAAATTGCTCGCGCAGCGCCGCGATCTCGCCCATCATGGGCGACGCGTGGTGCGCATCAATGGCCGCCTGATCGCGCCACTGGTCAATGAGCAGCACGGTCTCGGGATCGTCCATCGGGAAATAATAGGCATAGCGAAGGTTGCCGTCCTCGGCGCGGATCGCGTCGACAACGCCGCGGCGCGTCATCTCCTCGGCAAAGGCACGAGCCGCGCCGTTTTCGCCGGTATAATACAGATGCAGCGTAATCATATCAGTTCATCTTCATGCAGGCGCCGAGCACGTCACCCGTCTCGAGATATTCATACGTCGGGAACTGGAAAAGCGCGGGCTTGAACTTGCGGTAATCGATCTTCCCCTTCTCGGTAAGAATTTCGGCATCCGCATAGGTGCCGATGATGCGGCAGATGAAGTTGCCAAAGCCCGCGAGGTCATAGATATCCTCGACCTCGCACTCGATGGAAACCTTGGCAGCGTCGATGAGCGGCGCGCCCTTTTCGCCCACAGTGAAGGCAAAGGCCTGGGACTTATCCTCCTTGTT
>CAMJHX010000042.1 GCA_946405655.1 uncultured Clostridia bacterium | reverse complement strand
CCGCGAGATCGGAATAGCTCTCGCCGTCGGCGTAGCCCTGGTTCATGCGCTCGAGCACGCGGCGGAGACGGTCGCTGCGATTGACATACTCCTGCGGATAATAGCCGTTCGCCTTCAGAGCGTTGACCTCGTCCGTATGCAGGCCGAAGAGGAACATGTTCTCATCGCCGAGGCGCTCGTACATCTCGACGTTCGCGCCGTCGAGCGTGCCGATCGTGACGGCGCCGTTCATCATCAGCTTCATGTTGCCGGTGCCGGAAGCCTCCTTACCGGCGGTGGAGATCTGCTCGGAAACCTGCACGGCGGGCATGAGGATCTCGGCGGCAGAGACGCGGTAATTCTCGAGGAAATGCACCTGCAGTCTGCCCTTGCAGACGGGATCGTTGTTCACGTCGGCAGCCAGAGAGCAGAGCAGCTGGATGATGCGCTTTGCCGTGGCATAGCCCGCGGCGGCCTTGGCGCCGAAGACAAAGGTGCGCGGCAGGAAATCCTGATCAGGATCATCGTGCAGGCGCTGCTGCAGATGCGTGATGAGCATGGCGCACAGCAGCTGGCGCTTATACTCGTGCAGACGCTTGACCTGCGTATCGAGGATGGCGTCGGTATTCAGAACGAAGCCGTCGTTTGCAAGATACTTGGCAAGACGCTGCTTGTTCTCCAGCTTGATCGCCTCGAGACGCAGCTGCACCTCGCGGTCGGTGGCGAACTTCGCGAGATCGGCCATCTGCTCCGGATGGAGGAGGTAATCATCGCCGCCCAGCAGCTCGCAGACGAGGCTGTGCAGACCGGGGTTGATCTGTGCGAGCCAGCGGCGGTGGTCGATGCCGTTGGTGACAAAGGTGAAGCGCGCGGGGTTCAGGCTGCAGACGTCCTTGAAGAGATCCTGCTTGAGGATATCGCCGTGCAGAGCGGAGACGCCGTTGACGATCTTGCAGGTGGCAAGGCACATGTTCGCCATGTGCACCTTGCCCTCGGCGATGATGAGGTTGCGGCCGACGCGCTCGTCGTCGCCGAACTGCTCGCGGAGATAATCGCACCAGCGGCGGTTGATCTCGCAGAGGATCTCCCAGATGCGGGGCATCTGGCTCTGAATCAGGCCCTGCGGCCAGGTCTCGAGCGCCTCGGACATGACGGTGTGGTTCGTGTAGTCAAAGCACTCGGTGACGATCTTCCACGCCTCGTCCCACTCGAGATTGTCCTCGTCCATGAAGATGCGCATGAGCTCGGGGATCATGAGGGTCGGGTGCGTGTCGTTGATCTGAATGACGTGGTGCTGGGCAAAGTTTTTGACCGTGCCGTAACGCTCGCGGTGCGTGCGCACGATGGTCTGCGCTGTGGCGGAGACGAAGAAATACTGCTGGCGGAGACGGAGCGTCTTGCCCTGCAGATGGTCGTCCGCGGGATAGAGCACCTTGGTGATGACCTCGGCCATGGTGCGGTTCTCGAGCGCCTTCATATAGTCGCCGGTGGCGAAGGAATACATATCGAGATCGTTGGTGCTGTGCGCCTCCCAGAGACGGAGCGTGTTCACGCGCGTGTTGTCATAGCCCGCGATGAGCATATCGCGCGGCACGGCGACGACGGTCTCATAGCCCATGAGCTCGCCGTGATAGTGGCCGAACTGATCCCAGTGCGGCTCGACGCGGCCGCCGAAGCGAACCTCCACCGCGTCCTCATAGCGCGGGACGAGCCAGCCCTCAGCCGCGGTGCGCCAATTGTCGGCGACCTCGATCTGCTTTCCGTTTTCGATCTTCTGGCGGAACATGCCGAGCTCATAGCAGAGGCTGTAGCCCGTGGCGGGGATGTCCTGCGTGGCCATGCTGTCCATATAGCAGGCGGCGAGACGGCCCAGACCTCCGTTGCCGAGACCGGCGTCCGGCTCGGTCTCAAAGATGTCGGCGGCGGTGCGGCCCATGTCCTCCAGAGCTCCGGTGAGCGCTTCGGACACGCCGAGGTTGAACGCGTTCTTCATGAGGCTGCGGCCCATGAGGAATTCCATGGACAGATAGTGCACCTCGCGCTCCGGGGGCGTGGTTCCCTCGAACGCCAGAACGCGGCTCATGATCTCGCGGATGACGATGGCGCTGGCCTGGAACACCTGTTCGTCCGTTGCGTCCAGGGACGTGACGCCGAAGTGCGCGCACAGCTTATCCTCGATGAAGCTGCGCATCTCGTCACGGGAGATCTGGTTGGTCATACTACTCATGTTTTCCAATTCCTTTCCAACTGTGTGATATATCGTAAACAATCGGGCAACCGATTGGAACACGCTTGGTCAAATAGACGAAGGTAATTAAAATTTTAAAACCTCCGAATTCATGCGTTCATCCCACGCCTTGCGGCGTGGGATGAACCAAAACATGTGCGTTTGGTGATTTGTTGCAGCTTACAGCTTGCTTCTCTTGGGAAGCACGAGCGGAAGCTTCTCGCCGCCGGTCAGCGTGACGTACGGCGCGATCTCGACGTTCTTGTCGGAGATGATGTACTTGAGCGCGGCGCCCTCGCCGATGACGGTGTCCTGCATGACAATGCAGTTTTCCAGCACGGCGCCGGGAGCGACGCGCACACCGCGGAAGAGCACACAGTTTTTGACCGTGCCTTCGATGAAGCAGCCGTCCGCGATGAGGCTGTTTTCCACCTTCGCGTCCTCACCGTAGTAGGTGGAGACGTCCGAGCGCTCCTTGGTGCGCACGGGGCGATCGGTCGGGAACAGGTCGGCGCGGGGACCGGCCTTCAGCATATCCATGCTGGCACGGTAATAGTCGTCGACCGAGTCGATGCGGGTGGTGTAGCCGTCATAGAGGAAGACGTCCATCTCGCCGCCCTGCTCGAGATAATGGGCAAGGCAGTCCTTGTGGAAGTGGAAGCGGTTCTCCGCCTCGCAGTGAGCGAGGAGCTCGAGGAGCGTGTCCTTCTTGGCGACGTAGATCTCCATCGCGGCGAGGCCTTCGCCCGCGCCGACCTGATGGAAGAGCACCTTTTCAACCTTGCCGTCGGCCTTCTGCGTGAGACGATAGTGCACGGCGGTCGGATTGTTCTTCGTGCAGACGGCGGTGATGCCGCAGCCGGACTTCACGTGCTGCTCCACGAGCGCGGCGATATCCACATTGCACAGGACGTCTGCCGGGATGAGCACGATGTGCTCCTGCGGAATGTCCTTGACATAGCCCATGACGGCGTTGAGCGCCTCGGCGGTGCCGGCATATTCGCCGACGTGATGCGTGCCGAAGGGCGGCAGCAGCTTGAGACCGCCGCGGCGACGGGAGATATCCCACGCCTTACCGCCGGCAACGTGATCCAGCAGGGACTGGAAGTCGCGCTGCATGATGACGCCGACGTCGCGCACACCGGCGTTGGAGAGGCTGGAGAGCGCAAAGTCAATCAGACGATAGCGGCCCGCGAACGGCAGGGACGCATTGGTGCGGCTGCGCGTGAGATCTCCCAGGGCGGGAGAGCTGTGGTAAGCATATACGATTCCATGGACATCCGTCATGACTGCACCTCCGAACTGTCATAGATCATGGCGCTGGCCGGAACGGACACGCCGGGGCCGACGGTGACGTCCGGACCCACGGTGGCGACGCCCCAGCTCTCGCTGCCGTCGGGCTCCGTGCCGACGTGCGCGCCAGCGCAAATGCGGGCATTCTCGCCGATGATAGCATATTCCACCACGGCGCCGGGCTCTACGACCGCGCCCGGCATGAGGATGCTGTAGGAGATCTTCGCGCCGGAGCCGACCGTGACGGATGCGGAGAGGACAGAGTTATCGACCTTGCCGTCAATGTCGCAGCCCTCGGTGACGATGGAGTGGTGGATGCGCGCGCCCTCGCCCGCAAAGTGCGGCGGACGGATCGGGCTTCTCGCGCGGATCGGCCACTGGGGATCGAAGAGGTTGAGCTTCGTGTTGGAGAGCATATCCATGTTGGCGTCCCAGAGGCTGGTGATGGTGCCCACATCGCGCCAATAGCCCTCGAAGCGGTAAGGCATGAGCTTCTCGCCGCCGGCGAGCATTTTCGGAATGATGTTCTTGCCGAAGTCCTTGCTGGAGTTGGGGTCATTCTCGTCCTCGATGAGGTACTTGCGCAGCTTCTTCCAGTCGAAGATGTAGATGCCCATGCTCGCGAGGTCGCTCTTCGGATGAGCGGGCTTCTCCTCAAACTCATTGATAAAGCCGTCAGGACCGAGGTTCATGATGCCGAAGCGGGTGGCCTCCTCCATGGAGACCTGAATGACCGCGATCGTGCAGGCCGCCTCCGCCTCCTGATGGGCGCGGAGCATCTTGGCATAGTCCATCTTATAGACATGGTCGCCGGAGAGGATGAGCACATGATCGGGATCATACATCTCGATGAAATCCATGTTCTGATAGATGGCGTTCGCGGTGCCGGAGAACCAGGAGCCCTTCTCCCCGGCGCTCTGATACGGCGGGAGAATGTAGACGCCGCCGTCCTCGGTATCGAGATCCCAGGGCTGGCCGCTGCCGACATACCGGTTCAGACGCAGGGGCTGATACTGCGTGAGCACGCCCACGGTGTCAATGCCGGAGTTGGCGCAGTTGGACAGCGGGAAATCGATGATGCGATACTTGCCGCCGAAGGGCATGTTGGGCTTTGCCACCTTTGCCGTGAGCGCATAGAGGCGGGAGCCCTGTCCGCCCGCCAGCAGCATGGCAATACAGGTCTTTTTCAGAACGATCACTCCTTCCCGACCGGTTGCCCGGCCGAAATTAATTCTCTCTTTGCTTTCGGGGAAGGTTCCCCGTTATTTCCTGGTATTGAATTGCGTCATGGCCTTGTCCGGCCCCTTCTCGATGAAGCAGACGCAGGCCTTCGCCGCAGTCTCCGCAGCGGTACGGATCGTCTCGGCGTCCTCGTTCTGGAAGGTGCCGAGCACCCAGTCGGCCATGTCGTACCCCGGATGGGGCGCGGAGCCGACGCCGAGGCGGATGCGCGGGAACGCGTCCGTGCCGAGGTGGGCGATGATGTTCTTGAGTCCGTTATGTCCGCCGGCAGAGCCCTTGAGCCGGATGCGGATGCTCCCGACCGGGAGCGACACCTCGTCCGACACGACGAGCACATGCTCGCTCGGGATCTTATAAAACCGCGCGGCCTGCCCGACTGCCTCGCCCGAGAGGTTCATGAAGGTCTGCGGCTTCATGAGCAGCACCTTCTCTCCCCCGATCTCCGCCGTCGCCGTAAGCGCGCGAAAGCGCAGCCGATCGATACGGACGTTTAAGAGCTTTTCGATCGCGTCCGCCGTGAGGAAGCCGGCGTTATGCCGCGTGAAGGCATAGCGCGGTCCGGGGTTGCCGAGAAAGACGATGAGCCACTGCGCACCGCCGCGATTGGAGAAGAGCATCTTACTCGAACAGAGAGGAAATGCTCACTTCCTCATAGATGCGCGTAATGGCCTCGGCAAAGACGGGCGCGACGGAGAGATACTTGATCTTGTCGGTCGCGGGCTGATCCTTGGGATACGGGATCGTGTCGAGGAGAAGCAGCTCGTCGATGACGCTGCTCTCGAGACGCTCGATCGCGGGACCGGAGAGGACGCCGTGCGTGGCGCAGGCGATGACCTTCTTCGCACCGCCGACCTCGACCGCAGCCTTGGCAGCACCGCAGAGGGAGCCCGCGGTATCAACGAGGTCATCGAGCAGGATGCAGGTCTTGCCGGACACGTCGCCGATGAGGTTCATGACCTCAGACTGGTTCGCCTTCTCGCGGCGCTTATCGACAATCGCGAGGCCGAGACCCATCTTCATGGCGAAGGTACGCGCGCGGGCGACAGAGCCGACGTCCGGCGAGAGGACGACCATGTCCTCATTGCCGTAGCCGAACTTGCGCAGATAGTGCTGCGCGAAGAGGGGCGCGCCGAAGAGGTTATCCACGGGGATATCGAAGAAGCCCTGAATCTGCGCGGCATGCAGATCCATCGTGAGCACACGGTCGGCGCCAGCCTTGGTGATCAGATTCGCGACGAGCTTGGCGGAGATCGGATCTCTCGCCTTCGCCTTGCGGTCCTGACGGGCATAGCCGAAATATGGGATGACGGCAGTGATGCGGCCGGCGGAAGCGCGGCGCAGCGCATCAATCATGACGAGCAGCTCCATGAGGCTGTCGTTCACAGGCTTGCAGGTGGACTGGACGATGAACACATCGAGTCCGCGGACGGGCTCGGTGATGCTGATGGCGCACTCACCGTCAGCAAAGCTGGAGACGGTGCTGCAGCCCATGCTCACGCCGAGATTCTTGCAGATCAGATCCGCAAGCGCGGGATTTGAGTTGCCGGTGAATACCTTGATGCCTTTTCCGTGTGCAATCATAATCTTTCTTTCTCCTCCGTTTAGATAGATCCAAAAACTGGTGAGACCTACTGATACAGCTACATTATAACAGCATTTTGTCTGAATGGAAAGAGGCGGGCTTCCGATTCTGAGCAATTTTTTTCGAGAAAGTTGTACAATTTGCACGTCTCAATTTGGACAGATGGCACAAAAAAGAGCCGGAAAAACCCGCCGCTCGGACAGAGCAGCGGGTTCATGATGATTATTTGACCGCAAGACGGTTTTCAGATGCTGACGATTTCGGACTCCGCAGAGCCGAAGCCGAGCGCGAGGGCGTGCTTCGCCGCGGCCTGCAGCGCCTCGGGCAGCTCCATCTTCCCGGCGCAGAGCGCATCAAGCGCGGTGGGGTCGAGAGCGGCATACGCCTGATCGAGCAGGACGATGTGCGCATGGGGCTTTGCGTCGCACAGCGCCTTGGCATACTCCGCGAGACGCTCGAGAACGGTCTCGTCCGACACATCGAAGTCCGGGTGGATCGCGTTCACCGGGCAGGCGCGCATACAGCGGCTGCAGCCGGAGCACTTGGGCGGGAAGATGCTCGCCTTGCGCGTCTCACCGTCGAGCCGCGCGCCGCCGTGCTCGCAGACGGCCGCGCATTTGCCGCAGCCGATGCAGAGCTCCTGATTCACCACGGGCTTGCCGGAGGTCTGCACCTCGGTCTTCCCCGCTCTGGCGGCGCAGCCGAAGCCGAGATCATAGAGTACGCCGCGGTAGCCGCGCTCGCCGCAGGCCGGGCGCGTGATGGTGATGACAAGATCCGCGTCCATGACGGCGCGGCCGAACTTCGCCGAGCGCAGGCGCTTGCCGCCGCGCACGGGAATGAGATCATAGTCCGTGCCCTTGACGCCGTCAGCCAGAACACAGGGCGCGCCGCTGACATAGCCGTTCATGGCGGCAGCGTTCAGCGACTGGAGCGCATCGCCGAAGGGGATGCTGCAGTCGGTGAGAAACGGGCTCGCCCCGCGCTGCGCCAGCGCCATGAAGAGCGGCTGCAGGATGGCGGGACAGCGCTGCAGAAAATCGACCTTGATGGCGACGGTCATGTCCTTTTCAATCTTGAGCCCGAGCGCGTCGATCAGGCGCGGGAAGGTATCGAATTCCGGCTGGGCAGCCGCGAAAATGGTTGCTTTTTCCATGTTGTTTTCCCCTTAATACAGCAGCTTTTCGATGGCACGGTTGAGCTCCTCGATCGACTGCAGGTCTCCGCTCTGCACGGCGTCCATGAGGCAATGATCCACATGGTCGCGCAGAATGATCTTGGAGGTGTTATTGAGCGCCGAGCGCACCGCCGCGAGCTGCACAAGCACCTCGGTGCAGTCTCTCCCCTCCTCGACCATGCGCTTGACCGACTCGAGATGGCCGATCGCGCGGCTGAGCCGGTTCAGAACCGCCTTGGTCTGCGTGTGGCTGTGGGTGTGGCCGTGGCCGTCGCCGTGGGTATGGGTATAGACCTGTCCGTCCGGTCCGATATGCTCGTGCGGATGGTCGTGTTCATGCGTGATATCATGCATCGGGACTTCCCTCCCCGAATTTACAGATCGTCGAAGTCGATGAATTCGTACGTCTCGGTGCCGTCCTCGGCCTTGTGGATGCGCAGACCGTGGCTACCGTCGATGTTATACATATCGCCGCCCCAGTCGTAGTTGTTATAGATCTGGAACCACTCGGCGAGCGAGGCGAGCGCCTTCTGATCGGCGGGATCGTTCAGCACGGCTTCGACCAGATCGTCGAACTCTTCATAAATCTTGCTCATTTCAGGTTCCTCCTCAAACGTTGAATCTGAACAGCGTGACGTCGCCGTCCTGCATGACGTATTCCTTGCCCTCGGAGCGGACGAGGCCCTTCTCCTTTGCGGCGGTCATAGAGCCGCATTCCTTCAGCGCGTCGAACGCCACGATCTCGGCGCGGATGAAGCCGCGCTCGAAGTCGGAGTGGATCTTGCCCGCGGCCTGCGGAGCCTTGGTGCCCTTCGTGATCGTCCAGGCGCGGCACTCATCGGCGCCGCAGGTGAGATAGCTGATGAGGCCGAGGAGACTGTAGGAGCACTTGACGAGACGATCGAGACCGGACTCGCTGATGCCGAGCTCCTCCAGGAACATGCCGCGCTCTTCCTCCTCGAGCTCGCCGATCTCCTGCTCCACCTTGGCGCAGATGGGGAGCACCAGCGCGCCCTGCCCTTCCGCGATCGCCTTGACGGTCTGGTAATAGGGATAATCCTCATAGCCGGCGGAGAACGTCGCCTCATCGAGGTTCGCAGCGAAGATGACGGGCTTTATGGAGAGCAGGTCGCTTGTGCGGATAAGCTCTATCTCGTCCGGCTCGCAGTCATAGGTGCGGGCGGACTTGCCCTCGTTCAGGTGCTCGAGCAGGCCCTGGAAGACCTCCGCCTCGTGCCTATACTGCTTATCGCCGCCCTTGGCGGCCTTCTGCGCCTTGTCGATACGACGCTGCACCATCTCGATATCCGCCATGACGAGCTCGAGATCGATGATGTCGATATCGCGCTGGGGGTCTGCCCCGCCCTCGACGTGGATGACATTCTCATCGTCGAAGCAGCGGACGACGTGGACGATCGCGTCGGTCGCGCGGATGTTGGAGAGGAACTTGTTGCCGAGGCCCTCGCCCTTGGAAGCGCCCTTGACGAGACCAGCGATATCGACAAACTCGATGACCGCCGGAGTCTTCTTTTTGGGCTGATACAGCTCCGCCAGCCAGTCGAGACGCTCGTCCGGCACGGTGACCATGCCGACGTTTGGGTCGATGGTGCAGAAGGGATAGTTTGCGGACTCGGCGCCCGCGTTGGTGATGGCATTGAACAGCGTGGACTTGCCAACGTTCGGCAGTCCCACGATTCC
>CAMJHX010000041.1 GCA_946405655.1 uncultured Clostridia bacterium | reverse complement strand
GTGCAGCAGCGCCCACGCCGCGAGCGTGTAGCCGTCCGTGATCTCGCCGGAGGCGATGCGCTCGCGCAGCTCGTCCTCTGTCATCAGCAGCGCCTGGCGGATGCCCTCGTGTCCCGTCTTCTGTTCGATCCGGTCGCACTGACAGAGAACGACCGAAACCCGGGCTCCGAGCAGGCCGCTGTCCGGCGCGACCGCGCCCAGCAGCTTCAGATCGGACACGCGCGCGCCGATCTCCTCCAGAAGCTCCTTGGCTGCGTTTTTGAGGACGCCGAGTCCGGGCTCTCCGAAGCCGCGGGGGAAGCTGAGCGCCTCCGCGCGCAGCGCGTGGCGGTACTGCCGCAGCAGCACATAGCGATCGTGCAGCTTCGGCACGGCAACTACGGCGCCTTCCGCCGCCGGCAGGATGCGCTCATATGCAAAGACGGATCCGTCCGGGGCGGTGACCGGATCGACCACCAGAACGGAATAGGCGCTGCGGTACAATACGCCGAGCCTCTGCCCGGTTCGGTTCATCAGGGAAAGAATGGCCGCCGGGTCGGTGCAGAAGGACAGCTCCGGACTGTCCGCAAACGCCTCCGGCCTCTGCGCCTTCAGACGCAGATAGTCCTGCCAGGCGTCCGATTCAAAATATTCTTCCGTAAACACGAGCTTCTCCTTTCAGACGGATTCAAAGCCGAGCGCAAGCAGCTTATTCAGCAGGCTCCGGTAGAAGACCACGCCGTTTTGATGGGTTTTTCCCTCGAACAGCCGGTATTCCGTTGTGAAGAGCGTTTGCGCATCGGGCAGCAGAACGTCGCAGAATACAAAATTCACGCGCAGCATGCACTTTCTGTTCAGAGCCGGATCGGATTCCCAATCCGATATCGTCTGATGAAAGCGCTTTCTCTTCTGCTCATAGACGGTGACGAGCTTGGTCTCGCCGAAATAATAGACGATGGACAATGCGCCGTTTTGCTTTTCCCAGTCGTATGCTGGCAGCGACCGCTCCGCCGCGCGCAAAAAGGCGCGGAAGCGGGTCCAGATCTTTTCGATGTCCGTGAAATCGAGCTGCTCCAGATGGGAGCGCTTCTTCACCTCGGTCACAGCCCGCAGGTATTCGCGCCACGCCCGCAGCCCCCTGAGCGCCGCGACGTCCCCCAGCCCCGGCTCCGCGCCGACCGGCAGCCGAAGCGCGCTGCGCAGAAAATCGCTGTGAAATTCGGAGACGGCGAAGGTCAGCTCATCCGCCTGGATCTCCCGCAGCTCGTTCTGTGGGATGCGGCTGAAGATGTTGCCGACCGTCAAAACGCTGTCCAGAGGGATCTGGGGCTGAATGCCGAGCGCCAGCGGCAGGTTGAGGGCGTAGTAAAAGTCGATCACCTGCTTCAGCTCCGGCACGAAGACGCCTTTTGTGCGGTCCAGGATCCCGAGCTGAACCTTGTTCTTCGGATAATCCACCAGGAACGAGCGATAAAACTGCTCTCTTGAAAAATGTTTCTGCTCGCCGTCTTTCTGCGACCGGCGAAAGGAGATGACGCGGTCCTGAACGGCTCTCCACTGCTGCACGAACGCATCGAAGGTCCTGCCGCCGCCGGAGGGATCCTTGTCCGGGATCCGGAACACTTTGGCGAGCTCGCGCAGGCAGTCGTCGTCATCGGCAAGGGAGAGGCAGAAGTCATGGAACAGGTAGGTCAGATAAACAGAGGTTTCATACCGGTTGGTCTCCTCGCTCTCCCAGTCCAGTCTCAGGCAGCAGACCTCTGTGTCGCGGCAAAACGCGGTCCAGGCCCGTCTGTTTTCCGGGCTGACGTCAAAGGTTTCTGAAATATAGGTGGGACAGTCCTCCTTAAACAGATAGACGATGATCGAGGTGTCCCGGATCAGGCCGCGGAACGCGTCATACTCACAGTGCGCGGGATCATACCAGTTGAAGAACACGCGGCTGTTCAGGATCGAGGCGCGGTTGACAATGATGTTCCAATTGTGCAGCAGGCTCCGCAGGATCTCGCGCCGCTGCGCCGCGACGACGACGGAGGAGAACTCCGGGTCCGTGAGGCCGGTCTGATACAGCTTTTCGCTGTCGTAGAGCGACTGAGGGATCCACTGGTTGTCCATCGCGATGGGGTAAGCGAGGCCGCGGTCCAGCTGCTCCGGAGACAGGGCGTAATAGCTGTAGCTCCCGAGCGTGGAAACGGCGGACTGCTTTTTTGCCGCCTGACGATAGGTCTGCACAGGGGTGCGCCAGTACAGATCGAGGCTGTCCAGCGTTTCCCTGTCATCCTCCCGCAGCGGGACCCACGGCTGCAGGCCTGCCGCCTTGCGGTATGCCTGATCGACGAGGCCGTCCGGCCAACGCACGCTGTTCAGCGAACGGATCAGCGACTCTGTGACGCCGCCGCGTTTTTGAAAATCGATAAATTGATATTTGCGCATTTCCTGCCGGATGCGCGGCGGAAAGCCCTCTGCGGACACCTTTTCCAGAAACACGAATACGATCCGGTAATTGGGATCGATTTCCTTTTTCCGGAGCGCCTTTGTGATCTCCTTGATCACGACGGGGCGGTATTCCGTCGCGTTGGATATGAACGCCAGAAACGCGGCGCTCTGGTCGATCCGGGTCATGATGGTTTCATACCAGTCCTCGGCGGCGGAGATCCCCACGCCGTGCTCGTCGTACCAGATCCGGAAGCCCCGGCGATAGAGAATGTTCAGGATCGCCTCCACGCGCTGGGTGTCCGTTCGGGCGTAGCTGACGAACAGATAGGGCTGATCCAGCTCCGTGGTCGCCTGAATATAGGTCCTCTTCTTCATCCTGTCTGCTTTCCCCCTTATCGGAGCGGCTCGGTGTCCTCTGCGCGAAGGATGACCGGCAGCGCGAGCACATTGTTGATGTCATTCTGCTTGTAGTCGACCGCTTCTCCGGTCAGCGCGCTTTCCCGCTGCGACAGCGCGTCCAGCCTGTCCCAGGGAATCAGGCAGGCGTGCGTGCGCGCGACCGGGTTTTTGGAGACCCGGATCGGGCATTCGACGCCGGCGGCTCTGCAGCGCGCGTATTCCTTCGCGTTCGCCTCAAATTCCGCCTCGGACATCGGCTGATACCCGTTCGTGTAATGGAAGGCGCACCAGCGCAGATGCTCAGACTCGGCGAGGCTGTCCAGCAGCGCCGGAGAGGGACGCCAGTCCCCGCGCAGGATCTCCTCCCGCGTGGTGTGAGACGCTGCGATGAACGCGGGGAGAAAATCGGCGGCCGCGCGGGAGGACAGCTTGTCGAACGTGCTGCAGGAAACCCATTTTTCCCACGCCGAGCCCGAATGCTTTGTGTCATAGTATGCGTTGAGCAGGATCGCGCTTCGGTCTATGGCCTCCACTGAGATCGGCAGCGCGGAAACGGCGCTGCGCTGCGCCGCTTCGCCTCCGGGCAGGCGCTGGAAGCGCACCGCGTTTTTACCGCACAGAAGGATGGGGACCTGCCTGCCCTGCCGCGAGAGAAAGAGGGAGACGTCGTCTGCGATCTCGCGGTTCAGAGCGTCGTTTCCGGTGCACACGGCGATCAGCTTCAGCGCCTTTCTCTGCCTGAGATGATCATAGAACGCGACGCTGCGGGCGTCGGAGGCGAAAAACTGAACGTCGTAGTTCTCCAGCACGCCCGGCATGAGCGTGGAGATCTTGCCGAGCTGCCGCTGATAATCCGGCGCGAACACCGCCGCGTGGAACACGGAGCCGACGAACTGGCCGTTTCGGATCAGCTCCATGAGCGCGGCCTGGCCGTGCCTGCCGAAGCCGATGACGGCGCAGTCATAATCCTCGAGCGCGCGGCCTTCCGCGGAGAAGGAGAGCGCCTCCCACGGAGGGCAAAGCCGGATCATATTGCGCGCGGTGACGATCTGTTCGTCATAAGCGTGCACATAGCCGTAGCCATAGTGATCGTTTGAAACGAGAAACATGCTGCTGAGCATCTCCTCGTCGCCCTCGAGCGTGAGGCTCGTCCTTTCCGGGCGGATCGATTTCTGCTCCAGCGCGCGCATCAGACAGCGCGCGAACGAGAGATCCTTCTCCTTCTGCTGATCCATCGCAAAAACGGAAATGCTCCGCTTCTTCAGCCGCACGCCCCGGAGGATCCGCTCGACCGTGTCCTCCGGCGAGGCGGCGGTGATGACCGCCATGCCGGCGCTGTTGATCTCGCGCACGATGCCGGGATCGGCGGATTCCGCGGCAAAGAGCACCGCGGCGTGCTTTCCGGAGGCGCAGGCGCTGCCGATGGCTCTGCTGTCCTCGTTGATCCCGTAGATGATGGCGAGATCCCCCCTGGAGGAGAGCAGCAGCCGCAGCTTGCGCAGCAGCTCGGAGCCGATGGTGATCATGCAGGCGCTCGCCGTCGCGTAAAACGCCGCCAGATGGCTCAGCCAGAAGAGATCCACGCCGAAGGTGGAGGCAAGCATCGTCGTTCCGCTCAGCCCGGAAGCGTCCTGCTTGCCCAGGAACATGCCGATGACGGAGATCACGGTGCGGATCACGGTGGAGAACCAGTCGCCGCCCGCCTGCGAGTAGCCGACGCCGTAAAACAGAATGCCGGCCGCGATCGCAAACAGGATGCACCATTTCGTGAGCTGCACGGAAAACTCCGGCTTGAGCGTCAGGTTCAAAACCATTGCGAGAAACAGAACGAGGGAGAGAAGAACAACCGGAATGCTGATCATAGTGTAAATTCCTCCAGAGACAGGGATCGGTCAGATGATGATTCAAATTATAATAATGAATGAATTTCGTGTCAACAGCAGTCGGATTGACGGGCAAACCGTCGTTTGCTAAAATGAAAAAACATCGGAAAGGGTTTGATCTTCGGGAAGCGCTCGCGGATGAGACCGGATCGGAGCAGTATCAGCAGTTAATCGACATCGCAAACCTGCTGCTCGCGTTCCTGTGAGCGCAAAAAAAGACACAGCGCCGATGCGCTGTGTCTCTTTTTGTGTTTTATTCCCTGCGCAGTCTGAACCACGCGTATCCGAAGGCGCCGAGGCCGGCTGCGAGGAGGGTGATCCAGAGCGTCATGCTCCGCTCGTCGCCGGTGCGGGCGCTGCGGTTGGTTTTGGTCGTCCTGGTCGTGGTGGTGGTCGCTGTGCCCGATCCGGCGGAGAGGATCGTGAGCTCCGTCGTGACCTGTCCGTCGTCAAAGAGCACCTCGAGCGTGTGCTTGCCGACGTTCAGCTTCTGCAGCGCCGCCGCCTTGAGCACCACGTTCTTCTTCTCCGCGTCGATGGTGTAGTCCGTGTCCTTCTCGAGGAGCTTCCCGTCGAGCTTCACGCCGGTGAAGTGATCGAACCAGTTCTCGTCCGTCACGCTGCGCGAGACCGTGAGCGTGAGATCGACCTTGCTCGCCTTCGCCCAGGAGAGCGCGCCGTCCGGCGTGAGCGTATAGGCGGCGGGGTCGGGCTGCTTTTCGGAGACGATCACGGTCACCTCGGTCTCGAGCACGACGTGCTCGCCGTTTTCGTCATAGGAATCGACTGCGATGCGCACCTTCGCCTCGCCGGGGGCGAGACCCGTCAGCACGCCGACTTCGCCGATGTTCACGATGTCGGGCCGGTCTGTCTCATAGGTATAGCCGGAGATTTTGGCGGGGTTGGGGTCCGTGATGATCGGGCAGGGAGCCTGCTCGCCCACGAGCAGCTCGATCACGCTCTGCTCCGGGCGGATCGACCGCGCGTCGGGCGCGTCGTCCTCCGTGATGCGCAGCGTGAAGGTCTTGGTCTCGCCGTATTTCAGCTTCGCCGTCAGCGTGACCTCGCCGACGCCGGTGTAGATCACGCGGCCCGTCTCGTCCACGGTGGCGATCGACGGATCGGAGGAGGTCCAGACGACGTTCTTGTTGTCCGCGTCGGTGGGGAGCACCTCATACTGAATCTGATAGGGCGGGTGGAAGAAGCTGTTGAAGCGGATCACGTCGCTGTCCTTGACGAAGGCGATCGTCTTGCCGTGGGTGATCTCGCTGTCGTTTACAAACTTGGCGGTGAACACGCGGTCGGCCGTGATGACGACGTCGGACTCGATCTCGTTTCCGTCCTCATCCAGCCACGCCACGAACGTGCGGTCCGCGGGTTCGGGGTGCGCCTCTCTGCTGTTGAAGGGCTCGCTCGCGGGCCGGAAGTCCGTGCGCCAGACCTCGCCGTCGACCATGAAGGTCACCTTGTGGATCATGGTGTCGATCTCGTTCAGGTGCTCGTCCACCCACGCGATCCGGTCGCGGATCCACGTTTTCAGACCCTCGACCTGCTTGAGATAGTCGTAGCTCGTCTGGTCGGGATGCCGCAGCAGATAGTCCTGCACGGCGGAGGCCTTCGTCTCCTGATAGTACCGGTCGATGACGCCGCCGTCGGCGATCAGGCGCTGAAGCGCATCGCGCATCGCGGGCCACTGCTTGTGCACCTCCTGCACGAAGCCGCCCTCGCCGGTGTCATAGAGCATGGGCTTGTTCCAGAGATGGCCGTATTCCCAGCCCTGCGTGTAGCTGGTGCGGTTCCAGGCAAAGTCGAAGTCCCACAGCGGGCCCCAGAAGAACTTGCTCACGCCGCTCTCGCCGTCGCGGTCCTTGTAGAGATAGGTGCTGCCGGTGGCGAAGGCGTCGGAATTGCGGGAAAATTCGTTCACGAGCCAGTATTTCGCGGCGTTCTCCACGTCCATCAGCTCGCGGTAGGCCGTGCCCTGCTCGAACAGCACGTCCTCGAAATGCTGCACGGTGCTTTGGATGTATTCCTGCTGCGCGCGGTTCTTGTAGGCGTCGCCGAGCTCGGTGCCGGCGAAGGCGTCCTCGCCCTCCTCCGTGCCGCGCAGCAGACCGCCGACCTCCTCGGTGTCAAAGGAGGGGGTGTTCGTCGCCCAGTTGGCGCCGCGGGT
This sequence comes from uncultured Clostridia bacterium, assembly GCA_946405655.1. Lineage (GTDB taxonomy): Bacteria > Bacillota > Clostridia > Oscillospirales > Oscillospiraceae > CAG-103. Next base: position 2,366 of record CAMJHX010000041.1, on the reverse strand, counting down.
GGTGAAGAACACGTCGGGCGAGCCGATGCGCACCTGCACGCCGTTCTGGAGCAGATAGCCGCCGGTGATGACGGAGGGGTCGGTATCGTCCGCCTTCAGCTCCGCGATGTCGACGCGGTTATCATCCACACGCACGTTCTCGCTGAGATAGTAGCTGCCGAGATACTGCTCGCCGAAGTGCTCGCCCACCATCACCACGTCCACCGGCACGCCGCGCGGCGTGAAGGGAAAGCCCATCTCGTCGCCGAGCCAGGCGGTGATGCGGTCGCGCAAAAGCGTCTCGTCCATGGCGTTGGCCACGAGCACCCAGTGCTTGTTCTTGCCGAGGCCGAAGAGATCCGCCTTCTTGTCGAGCTTGATCTTGAAGGGCTTTTTCGGCTCGCGCCAGGTGGAGTTGCCGCGCCCGCGGATGCTCATCTCGAGATCCGAAACGCTCGCGCAGGCGAGGTCGGGAAAGTCGGAGTAGTGAAAGCCCTCCGGCACGTCGATGCTGAGCTTGCCGTAGCAGTAGACGCTGTGGTCGCCGCTCTGGATCATGTCCTCGATCGTGCCGCGCGATTCGTCGATGTTCAGATACACGACGGGGATGCCGTTATCGACCGCCGGCGCGGTCTTTGCGGCCGCGGCATTGCCCGGCAGACAGATCGCCGCGATCAGCAGCAGGCACAAAACCAGCAGCGCCGCGGACCCTTTTCCGTTCCAACGATGCTTCATATCATCGCAGCTCCTTTGAGAAAGTTTGGTTGACAATAACATACCAGTTTTTGCGCCGAGCGTCAACGGAAAACGCGGTTCATTTTCGGATCTGATAGACAAACACCTCGTGGATCTCCTCGTCGTAGCCGTCGTAGAACCCGCTCGGCATCCCGGCGATGATCCGCGCGCCGCGGTTGTAGAGCAGGAGAAACTCCCCGCGCGTTTTGTCGAAGGACAGACCCTCGATCTCGCCCTGCCGGGTCACATCGTCGAACGTCTTTTCGAGCGTCACGGCGCCGGTCTCGGCGTCGACGCGGTACATGTGATCCGGCGCGTCCTCGTCCGCGTCGCCGTCGTCCGCCGTCACGTAGAGGCTCCCGTCGTAATACGCCACGCCCTGCAGCCATTTCGGGGCGGGGTCCATTTCCAGCCTGCCCTTGTAATCGCCGGTTTCGAGGTCATACATATACAGGAAATTGCTGGACTCGTCGTCGATCCACGAGGACATCCAGACCGTTCCGGAATCGGGGTCCACCGCGATGCCGCTGCACTCCAGCTGCCCGGTGTCCGCGCGGAAGGGGAACACCCGTTTTAACTCCAGCGTGTCGCCGTCATAGACCGCGACCTGAATGTTCTTCCCCACGCCGTCCAGGAAGTGTTCCACGCCGAGATAGAGCTCGTTGTTGTATACGTCGATGTCGCCGATGTGGTTGACCTCGAGGTCATAGCCCTTGAAGGGATCCGTGTTCTCGGCGATGACGTTCCAGTCCCGGTCATATTTCGTCAGCGTGGTCGAGCCGCTGACCCAGTAACAGTCGCCCTCCACGCAGATGCCCTGCCGGCCGTTCACCGCGTGCACCGAAGCCGGCTCATACACTGCGGTGCCTGATTTCCCCGCGCCGCAGGCGGAGAGCATCAGCGCGGCAAGCAGGGCAAAAAGAATCATGGTATATCGAAGCAAGGTGTTTTCGTCCCTCCCGGTCAGTTCACAACGTTCTGAGGCTCGCCCGCGAGGAACGAGCGCAGGTTCTGCGCCGTGCAGTCGAGGATGCGCTCGCGCGCCTCCTTCGGCGCCCAGCTGATGTGCGGCGTGATGAAGCAGTTTTTCGCGCCGAGCAGCGGATTGTCCGCGCGGATCGGCTCGGTGGACACCACGTCCAGTCCGGCGGCATAGACCCGACCGCTATTCAGCGCATCCGCGAGATCCTGCTCCACGATCAGTCCGCCGCGGCTGTTGTTGATGAGGATCACGTCCGGCTTCATCTTTGCGATGCTCTCGCGGTTGATCATGCCCGCCGTCTCGGGAAAGAGCGGACAGTGCAGCACTACGACGTCGCTTCGCCGGAAGAGCGTGTCCCGGTCCACATATTCCGCGATCTCCCGCCCCGCGTCCGTGGGGCGGCTGCCGGAGGCGAGCACGGTCATGCCCATCGCCTTCGCGATGCGCCCCGTCGTCTGCCCGATCCGCCCGAATCCGATGATGCCCATCGTCTTGCCCGCAAGCTCGATGAGCGGATAGTCCCAGAAGCACCAGTCCGGGTTCTGCTCCCAGTGCCCCGCGTGCACCGCGTCGGAGTGGTGGGCGACGTGGTGGCAGATCTCCAGCAGCAGCGCGATGGCAAACTGCCCGACCGCCGCCGTGCCGTAGGTCGGCACGTTCGACACGGGGA
>CAMJHX010000040.1 GCA_946405655.1 uncultured Clostridia bacterium | reverse complement strand
ACTTTTTTTATATGTTTCAGATGGTACCGCGCGGGCGGATGATATCCGCCCCTACGTGGGCGCGGCACGGATTCGCCGGAGAATGGCGGTGGAATTGGTGCATTCTGCGCGGGCTGTCGAGGACGCCAGCCCCTACGAATTCTGTTTTGGCGCACCCCGTCGTAGGGGTCGGCGTCCTCGACGACCCTTGCGGGACGTACCGAATGGAATGCCGATCCCGGACGAATACGCGGTTTGTCCAATCCAGTCGTAGGGGCCGACGCCCTTGGCGGCCCCTACGGAACAGATTGGAAGTGCGGTGCGAATGCGCCGTACTCAGCCAGTCCGTTCAGACTGTTCTGAACGGAAGGGGCAAGCTGCTCCCCTACGGTTTCTTATTGCAGCGTCTCTGCCGTTTCCGGCTTCTCACCGTTGGCTCTTTCCTGCTGTTTTTTTCATAATTGATATTTTCGCCCAACCGTGGTAAACTAAAGGTGCGACACAACTTCATATATTGTGATGTTCACACAACCAGAAAGTGTGCATTTTTCCTTTGGTAAAAATGCATGCTCTATTTCGCATACTTTCTGGGTGTGTTGAAGTTGTGTCGCAGCAATCGGAGCTTGCATTTTTCGTGCGCGGCTTCGGCTGCGCACTTTTTATTTACCGGAGGAAACAGGAATGGCAGAAAAGAAAAAAATGACCGGATACCCGTCGATTGACAAGCCGTGGCTGAAGTATTACAGCGAGGAAGCATTGAAAGCTCCTCTCCCGGAAGCGACTCTGTATCAATATATTTGGGGCAACAACAAAGATTATCTTTCTGAAATAGCCTTGGAGTATTACGGGGCGAAGATTTCCTATGGCAAGCTGTTTGAAAACATAAAAAACGCGGCTGATGCTTTTTATTCCTTGGGAGTACGTGAGGGCGACATCGTCACCATTATGTCCATGCACACACCTGAAACCATCTACGCAATCTATGCATTAAACTATATCGGCGCTGTTGCAAATATGGTTTATATGACTTTGACCGAAACAGAGATCCTTGCCACCCTTGAGCACACTGATTCAAAACTTTTCCTTGTTTTGGATTCTGCGCTGGATCGTATTGAAGCAATCAAAGACAGACTTCATTGCCCCGTTATCGTGCTCGGAATTTCCGATTCCATGCCACTTCATATCAAGCTTGGTTATACTATGAAAGCAAGACCAAAGGCGCATAATCTATGTCACTGGAGGGATTTTCTTTCCCGTGGAAATAATGCACTGATGGCAACGAACCACGCCGCTTCGGCAATTATCGTTTATACCAGTGGAACTACAGGCGAGCCAAAAGGGGTTGTGCTGAGTAATGATAATATTAATGCATTAGTTTATCAGTGTTCGATCTCCGGAAAAGGCTATCGTCGCAAGGAGACATTTCTGAATAATATCCCTCCATTTTTCGGTTATGGTGTCAGCATGGTACACCTATCCTTGAGCTATGGAATCGATATGACACTTCATCTTGAGATATCTCCTGAAGCAATTGCGAAAGGCATTGCTAAAGTAAAGCCAAACCATTACGCTGGTGGAACCCCCATTCTTGATCCGCTTATGCGAACAATCACAGGTGACATGAGCTGGATGCTGAACTTCACTGGCGGCGGGGACGGAATATCTCCAGAAAAGGAAAAAGAGATCAATCAATTTTTGAAAGACAGAGGCTCCCCTTCCAAATATTGCATCGGATACGGAATGTCCGAATGTGTTTCGGTTGCATGTATGCAACAGAATCATGTTTACAAATCCGGTTCTGTTGGATTGCCGCTTCCCCTTACCAACATAAAAATTGTTGACCCAGAAACTGGATTGGAACTGCCTTTTGGAGAAACGGGAGAAATGTGCTTTTCTTCCCCAAATACAATGGTTGGCTATTATCGGAATCCGAAAGAGACAGACAAAATCATCCATACTGATACAGACGGAACACGTTGGCTGCATACTGGAGATCTCGGGTATGTAGATTCGGATGGCTACATTTTCTACAAAGGAAGGATAAAGCGAATCTTTGTCACAGCAGGCAAAAACGGAGATATTATCAACAAGATTTTTCCGCAAAGAATTGAAGACTTCTTCGAGAACCAGCCCGACGTGGAAAAATGTGGAGTTATCGTTGTGCCGGATAAGGTTAGCATTAACACTCCTATTGCATTTCTAAAGCTCAAAAACAAAAAAGAAGATATTATTGACGCAACAGCGAAGTTTCGAACCGCTATGGAAGAAGCATTACCTGATCATCTGTGGGCAAAAGAAATATACATTCTTGACTCAATGCCACTAACACAAAACGGTAAAATTGATTACCGTGCGCTTGAGAAATTTGCTGAGGAAAAGCAATCAGTTTGATTTTTATCAAGAAAATAGAGGCCATAAATACTGTTAGGGCAGGCTTGCCCTGCCCCGCTGGACAGATTGACAGACATCAATAAAACATGAGGTGAATCCGCTTTGGTGCGAATTCACCTCATGTTTTAATCATTTTAAGGATGGTACCGCGCTGGCGGATGATATCCGCCCCTACGTGGGCGCGGCACGGATTCGCCGGAGAATGGAGGTGGAATTGGTGCATTCTGCACGGGCTGTCGAGGACGCCAGCCCCTACGAATTCTGTTTTGGCGCACCCCGTCGTAGGGGTCGGCGTCCTCGACGACCCTTGCGGGACGTACCGAATGGAATGCCGATCCCGGACGAATACGCGGTTTGTCCAATCCAGTCGTAGGGGCCGACGCCCTCGGCGGCCCGCGCAGGCGTTTGAAAAACCATTTCCGTTTTACGGCGAATTGGCAATTGGTAATCAGTCGCTGCGAATTCGCCGAAGAACGTGCAAAAAATCAGCACACCCCGCGCGGGTCGCCGAGGGCGTCGACCCCTACGGAGCAGATTGGAAGTGCGGTGCGAATGCGCCGATCCCAACCGGTCAATTTAGACTGTACTGCGCGGGAGGGGCAAGCTGCTCCCCTACGGTTTCTTATTGCAGGGCTTCGATCGTGTCCAGCTTGTCTCCGCAGGCTTCTACTGCGGCTTTGCCTCCTACGACGCAGATGCCGGAGTCTTTGAGGAGCGCATCCAGCTCGCGGCTGAAGCGCTCGAGATCCTCGCGGGAGGTGTGGAGCATCTCGCTGCGGTTGCGCTGGCGGTCGGCCTGCGTGCGGCCGGAGAAATAGAGGCTCGCGCCGCGGCCTGCCGCCTGCGAGGGCGAGATGATCGGCTCGCTCGAGGCGATGGTGCTGATGATGAACCCGTCGAGCTCATTGTCCCCGGCGCAGAAATCGCGCAGCGCCTGCCCTGCCCTGTCGAAGCTTCCGAGCGAGCGGGCGGGGCTGGGATCGCGGTAGGTCGTGATGCGCAGATCCCCGTCCGGGCGGACGGAGAGACCCGTGCCGTAGGCGCCGCCGACGACGCGGATGTCGTTCCAGAGATAGCCGAAGGTGAGGATCTGACCCGCGACGCGATCCGAGCCGGTGAACTTCGAGATCGTATTGAGATTGAAGCTGCGCGCGGCGAAGCCGATCTCCGCCGGGATGATGAAGCCCTCGCGCCGGACGGGCATGGTTTCAAACTGCCGCGGCGCACCCATCGGCGCATCACCGAGGACAGAGAGCACATCGCGCAGGAACGCCTCATCCATTTCACCCGTGATGCTCAGCGTCAGGCGTTTTTTCGACACGATGCGCCGCAGGAGCGCTTCAAAGTCCTTCGCGCGGCGAAGGCCGTCGGTCTGGAAGGTCTTTTCCGTCTTCTGCAGCCAGCGCAGGCTCGTGATGCCGAGCAGACGCTCGTTGACCGCGCTGCGGGCGGAGACGCTCGCGGCGGTGCGCATGGCGGCGAAGGCGTTGCCGCCGGAGATGATGCGCTGCTCCAGCCCCATGCGGGTCTGGCGCAGGATGTTGAACATGTCGTTCAGGTTCGTGAAGTCCGTGCGGTTGAGGATCTCATCGAGCAGGGCGACGGCGTCCGCCTTGTGCTCTGGCAGGAGCGCCACGGTGAAGCAGAGCTTCGGGTGCGCCTCGGTGAGGCTGCCGTCCGGCGCGAAGACCGGCGCGCTCACGACGAAGCGGCCAAGCTTGCCCTCGATCTCGCTGCGGAGCTCCAGCACGGAGAAATGCTCCGTCGCGAGCTCGCCCAGGAGACCGGAGAAGAAGGACGTGCAGTCGAGCTCCGAATCCGTGAGGTCCGAGAGGTCGAAGAAGAGATCGAGATAGGTGATGCCGTCCGTCTCCTCGCTCTGGTGGATGACCGGAACGCCGTCGACGGAGAGGACGTTCTGCGCGATGGGCACGGCCTGCTCGGGGATATCCGCGAGCGAGAGGCGCGGCAATGTTGCCAGCTGCTCGGGCGTATCCTCCTGCGACTGGCGGGCGCGAAGCGTCCGGAACTCCGCGAGCACGCTCTCGATCTCGGCGTCGCTCCAGCCCGCCTTGATAGCGGCGCAGGTCTCCGCCTCGCGCTTGGCGCGCTCGGCGCCGAGCGTCTTCGACGGGAGCATGACGAGGCTCACATGGTGCGGGTTTTCCAGCAGCGTGCGGCGCAGGAAATCTTCAAACCAGCCGGCGTCGATCTTCGCGCGCAGGGAGCGGAAAATGTCGTCATAGAAGAACACCTGCGCCGGGTCTCCGCCGTAGAGCCAGGTGTTGAGGCTGTTCATGGCGAAGATCAGGCCGCGCGGATAGGAGCCGAAGTCCTTTTCGCGTGTGGTGAATTCGAGGTTGTTGAGAAGGCTGTGCAGGCGGTTGTGGTCGAGGCCGTGTTCCGCGAGGTCGGAGAGCGTCTCTCGCACGAGGGCGAAGATCTCGTCCTTCTTCGCGGGGTCGGCGTTTTTGGCGACGAAGGCGGCATACTGCTGCGCGGTGCCGTCCGTGAGCGTGAAGGAGATATCCTCGGCGAGGTCGCGGTCGAGCAGCGCCTTCGGCAGCGGGGATTCGTTCGAGCCCGCGATCACGTCCGTGAGGACGGAGAAGGCGAGGTTCTCCTCGATCTCGTCAAAGCGCATGAGCCCCCAGCCGAGGGAGAGGAAGGCTTTGTTCTGCTCGTCCTCGTCCGGCCCGATCTCGTATTCGCGGACGCACTCCGGCGGCGCGACGGGCTTCTGCAGCGGGATGTCCGCGTTCACTTCGATGCGGTCGTAGGGGCTGAGGAAGGAATCGAGCTTATTCAGCACGGCGTCCAGGTCCATCTGCCCGTCGAGGATGATGCGGGCGTTGGACGGGTGATAAAACCGCGCGTGGGCGGCGAGATAGCCCTCGTAGGTCAGCTCCGGGATGTGCTCCGGATGGCCGCCGGACTCGAAGCCGTAGCAATTGTCCGGGAAGAGCAGCCGCTCGAGCTCGGAATAGAGCACAGTCTCGGGCGAGGCATAGGCGCCCTTCATCTCGTTGTAGACCACGCCGTTTCGTCGGAGCTCCCCTTCAGCGTCGTCGAGCTCGAAGTGCCAGCCCTCCTGCCGGAAGGCGTGGGGGTCGGTGATGCTCAGCGGGTGCAGCACGGCGTCCATATAGACGTCGATCAGGTTCAGAAAGTCCTGCGCGTTTCGCGAGCAGACCGGGTACATGGTCTTGTCCGGGAAGGTGAAGGCGTTGAGAAACGTCGCCATCGAGCTCTTGAGCAGGTTCACAAACGGCTCCTTGACGGGGTACTTCTCCGAGCCGCAGAGGACGCTGTGCTCAAGGATGTGGAACACGCCCGTGTCGTCCTGCGGGATCGTCTTGAAGGCGATGGCGAAGGTCTGGTTGTCGTCCGCGCGGTCGAGCCAGATGAGGTCGGCGCCGTTTTTCTCATATTCCATACGCCAGAGCGTGGCGCGGATCTCCGGCAGAGGCTTGGAATACTTCACGCGCCATCCGTGGAGCAGGTCGTTGGGTTGCAGAGTCATAAGCGGTATCTTCCTTTGCGATGATTGTGATCCGCCGAACGCGGCGGGGTATTTTTTGATGATTCCGGCTCATCCACGTTGATGAGCATGCCGTCCTGATAAAACAGGCGGCGAATGCGCGGGGAATAGCGCTCCGGGCGCCGCGTGACCGCGATGCCGAAGCACTCGAACGCAAAGCCGAGCGCAAAAAACAGAACGATGAACACAGACGGAACCAGCGATTCCTTCTGGTAGGCCCGCAGCCAAAGCTCGGGCGTGACATATTCCGTGCCGTCCTCGCCGACGAGGAGGAGAATGTCCCGGCTGTCCGGATACGTGCCGACGGTGAACGTCTCCCCGGAGCAGAAAAAGGACGGCTCCGGCAGGTTCTCATAGCGATCATATCGTTCGAGACAGTAGGTTCCCTCCGGTGAATCTGCCGCGAGATACAGCTCCTCAGACTTCACTTCCCCGGCGCGAAACGCGGTCTGCACGGTCTGCAGCTTCTCCATCGGCGGAACGTGAAGCAGAAGGTAAACAGTCATAGCAATCACACCGACGCAGATCGCCATCAGAAGCAGCCAGATCCCCAGATAGAGCCACGGCTCCTCGAGATGACCGTTCATCGGGTCGCGCCTGAGGCGAACCTTCGGCAGCGCTCTGCCGTGCGCGCGCTTGTAGGCGCTGCGCATGGCGGAGAGAAACGCCGGCAGCCCGGCGCTGGCCTCGTCCAGAAAGTAAGAGCGGCCCTGAAAATAGATGTGCACATTGTTCTCGCCGTGGACGCCCTCCACGTCCCGGAAGGCGCACGCGCGCGTGACGCCGAAGAAGCTGCGGCAGGTAAAGCCCTTGCGGTCATAGCGCACGAGCTTGCTCAGATAGGCGTTCATCAGCAGACAGCAGACGATTGTGAACGCCGAAAAGCCGAGACTCGCCGTCTCCCCTTGCAGCGCGGAGACGATCGCCGCGGCGCCGAAGCCCGCGCCGGCGAGCATGCCGATGAGGGCAAAGCGAAACGGCAGGCAGACCAGATGGGCATAGCCCTCCCGGTTGCGGCGCACGCGCGCAACGATGCAGGCGACGGCAAGCGCAGCCGTCAGCGCCGATACGAAAAGCGCGGCGTAAAGCGGCAGGCGTTCCATGCTCAGTCTTCCAAGGTGAGGCGGCGCACCTCGTCGAGCGTGAGGCCGTGCTCGCGCGCGATGGCGGCGAGATCGTCATACTCCGCCTTGGTCTTCGTGACGCCGTAGCCCTCGGAGCGCTTGACGCGCACGGGGCCGTAGGGCGTTGTGACCTCCCCGCTCTCGCGGCGGAGCACCCAGCGGCGGCAGACCGATTCGCGCACGCCGATGGTGCTGGTGTGGCGAAAGAGCAATCTGACCATCTCATCGCGCTGGGAGGCGCGGCAGAGAACGGTGAGCAGGATGCCGGGGCGGTTTTTCTTCATGCCGACGGGGGTCGTCCAGGCATCTAACGCGCCGGCGTCCAGCAGCGTCTGCATGGCGAAGCCCACGGCCTCGGGCGTCATGTCGTCCACGTTGCAGCAGAGCTCCGTGATCTCGTCCGTGCCCTCCGCGTCACCGAGCACGGCGCGGACGCAGTTGGCGCGCGGAAAGTCGCGCGTTCCCATGCCGTAACCGGTCGCCTCCGGCGTCATGGCGGGGGCTTTGCCGAAGTCCTGCACGAAATGGCGCACGAGCGCGGCGCCCGTCGGCGTGCAGAGCTCCTTTTCATAGTCGCCCGGCGTGGCGGGGATCCCCTCGAGCAGCGCCGCCGTCGCGGGCGCCGGAACCGGCAGAATGCCGTGGGCGCATTTGACGGTGCCGCTGCCGGTGGCAACAGGCGATGCGACGATGCGCGCCGGGGCGAGGTGATGCAGTAAATAACAGCAGCTCACGATATCCGCCACGGCGTCGAGCGAGCCGACCTCGTGGAAGTGGATGTGCTCCATCGGCGCGCCGTGCGCCTTCGCCTCGGCTGCGGCGAGGAGATCATAGACCGCCAGCGCATCCGCGCGGACAGCGTCGTCGAGACGCAGACCTTCGATCAGCGCGCGGATATCGTGCAGACCGTGGTGATGGTGATGGTGGTGCTCCAATGGTTCATCGGGCTTTTCCTCTTCCCCGTCGACGAGGACGGAAAAGTGCGAGCCCATGACGCCGCACTTCTCGCGCGGCTCGAGCGCAAGCGTGACGCCGGGGATGCCGATTTCATTCAACGCCGCCATCACCGCCGCCCGATCCGGGCAGAGCTCCAAAAGGGCCGCGCAGAGCATATCGCCCGCGGCGCCCATGGTTAGGTCAAGATAAAGCGTTTTCATTTATAATCCCCCGAAAAGTTAGGAGTGAGGAGTTAGGAGTTAGGAGTTGATAAATGGTTTGTGCGCAATAACCATTTGTCATCCTGAGCTTGTCGAAGGATCTTGGCAGCGCAGCAAAAAAGAACATTCAATAGCTGTCGTACTACCCTGCCGAGATTCTTCGACTCCGCACTTCGTGCTCCGCTCAGAATGACAGTTTCGGACAACTCCTAACTCCTCACTCCTAACTCCTAATTCACTTGGGCTGACTGCCCAGGTGATTGATCATGCTGGCGAGGTATCCGCCGCCGAAGCCGTTGTCGATGTTCACGACGGAAACGCCGCTGGCGCAGGAGTTGAGCATGGAAAGCAGCGCCGCGATCCCGCCGAGGCTTGCGCCGTAGCCCACGCTGGTGGGGACGGCGATGACCGGGCAGTCGGCAAGGCCGCCGATGACGCTCGGCAGCGCGCCCTCCATGCCCGCGACGGCGACGATGACGCGCGCGGTCATGATCTCCTCCATGTGGCTGAGGAGACGATGCACGCCGGAGACGCCGACGTCATAGAGGCGCGTGACACGATTTCCGAGCGCCTCGGCCACGAGAGCGGCCTCCTCCGCAACCGGAATGTCGCTCGTGCCGCCGGTGGCGACGACGACGGTGCCGTCCCCGTCCGGCTCGGGCAGCTCGCCGAGGATGGCGACGTGCGCGCGCGGCTCATAGCGCAGGGGGTGCTTCTCAGAGAGGAAGTCCGCAGTCTCCTGCGAGATGCGCGTGACGAGGATGGTCTTCTGGTGCTTTTCGCGCATGGCGTCGGCGATGGCGAGGATCTGCTCATCGGTCTTGCCCGCGCCGTAGATCACCTCGCACACGCCCTGCCGGACGCCGCGGTGGTGGTCGACCTTGGCAAAGCCGAGATCCTGAAACGGCTCCATCTTGAGCTTGAGCGTGGCCTCCGCCACGGAGAGCTCGCCGGACTGAACGGCTTCGAGAATTTTGACGGTTTCCTGTTGATTCATGGTTTTCGCTCCTTATCTTAAACAGACGCAAGTTCTTCTAATCGCTCCAGATCCAGAACCTCCACCTTGCCGCGGCCGGTGCGGAGGATGCCGTCCGCCTGCATTTTGC
>CAMJHX010000039.1 GCA_946405655.1 uncultured Clostridia bacterium | reverse complement strand
TAGCGAGAAAAAGAAAACTGCTCCGGCGTCTGAGCCGGAGCAGTGCTGTTTATTTCTTTTTCTTGCCGCCGAAGATGAGTTTCACTTATGACGGCAGTTAAAACTGCCGCCATTTATTCAAACTACCGCGAGAGTGAGAGATGCGATAGTTTATTTATGACCGTGAATGATCCAAGGCATACTTCCATGAAATGATCCCGTCGATGAGAGCGGCAATGAAATAGAGATAAAACCAGATTGTAAATCCCATTATTTTCATTTCATTGGAAAGGGAAATGATGAAGACGGTTGCAGCAAAGCAAATCGCCAAGATACTTGCCACTCCAGTGAGCGGATAAGCTTTTTCTGGCTGATTCATGAGGATTCGTACTACGCCAAGAAGATAGACCAAAGATACGGCAATAACACCAATCAGAAAAAAGGAGACAGTCATATTTCTGCTGTTTCCAGCAAAATCTGAAAAATCTCGATCCATACGGAATAAATCAATGATAGAGAAAGCGGATTTATCAGAAATATAGTTCAGGTACCGAACTTCAAACCATCTTAGAAATGAAAAGACAATTGCCAAAACAGAAAGTGCGGCAATTAAAATCGCAGAGTTTGGGATGCTTTTTGTCTGCTTCTGAGACACTTCAGGAGAAGTTATCTTAGTGCTGCACGCAGGGCAAAATGAAGCGTCATCCGGTAATTGAGACCCACAATTGGGGCAAAACATAATAAAGACCTCTTTCCTTGTAAATTAACGGTGTACGGTTATTATAACATAAAAACAATAATTGTCAACGGTACACCGTTAATATTCAAAAACAAAATCTTCTATACTAAACCCATCACAACTCTAAATTGGGGCGGGCGGATAGCAGATGACATATTCAGATGTTATTATTAAGCGATTGAGTGATCTATGCAATGAGCGTGGAATTACCGTTAACATGCTGGCTACGCTTAGCGGAATAACGCAGAGTACCGTCGAAAACATTATGGCGGGAAAGACGAGAAATCCTAAGCTGAAAACACTTCACAAATTAGCGGTTGGATTGGATATGACCGTATCTGAACTGCTTAATTTCCCTGAAATGAATGAGACGACCTTTGATGACGAATAAACATCCCGAAGCACGTTCATTCGTGATTCGGGATGTTATTGTTTACCAAAACTCCCGGCTGCGCCGGGAGTTTAAATTAGTTTTAGCGTTGAACAGAAATTGAAGAAAAGAGCTCCTCATAAGAAAAAACCACCGGCAGTGTCTGCCGGTGGAAAATCACTTTTTTATTTCTTTTTCTTGCCGCCGAAGATGCTGCCCTTGCCTTCCGGCACGGCCTCGTTCATGGCCCTGGCGTAGTCGCGAAGGGCTTCCTTCTGCGCGTTCGTCATGCCGCGCGGTACGTTCACCGAGATCGTCACGAACTGATCGCCGCGGCCGGATTTGCTCTGCAGATAGGGGATGCCCTTGCCGCGCAGACGGAAGACGCTGCCGGGCTGGGTTCCCTCGGGGATGGTGAGCTTCACCTTGCCGTCGATCGTCGGCACCTCGATCTCCGCGCCGAGCGCCGCCTGCGCGAACGTCACGGGCATCTCGAGCAGCACGGCGTTGCCGTCGCGCTCGAAGAGGGGATGGGGCTTGACCATCACGGTCACGAGCAGATCGCCCTGCGGGCCGCCGTCCTGACCGGCGTTGCCCTGACCGCGCAGCGAGATGGTCTGACCGTCGTCGATGCCGGCGGGGATCTTCACGTTGATCTTCTGGTTCTTGCGCACGGCGCCTCTGCCGCCGCACTTGGGGCAGGGGTTCTTCACGATCTTGCCGCGCCCGCCGCACTTCTTGCACGCGCCCATGGACTGGACCATGCCGAAGGGGGTGCGCTGCGTCGTGCGCACCGAGCCGGTGCCCTTGCATTCGGGACACTGCTCGGGGCTCGTGCCCTTGGCAGCGCCGCTGCCGCCGCAGTCGGGGCAGGGCTCCACGCGCCCGATGTTGATCTCCTTATTGCAGCCGAAGGCCGCCTCCTCGAACGACACCGTCACTCTCGCGCGGATGCTCTCGCCCTTTCTCGGGCCGCCGCGCTGCGCGCCGCCGCCGAAGATATCGCCGAAGCCGCCGCCGAAAAGATCGCCGAAGATGTCCCCAAAGCCGCCGAAGCCGCCGAAGCCGCCGAAGCCGGGGCCGCCTGCGCCGAAGCCGCCGTTGGGGTCAAACGCCGCGTGGCCGTACTGATCGTAGAGCTTGCGCTTCTGCTCGTCCGAGAGCACCTCGTAGGCCTCGTTGATCTCCTTGAACCGCGCCTCGCACTCCTTGTCGTTCGGGTGCAGATCCGGGTGATTGGCCTTGGCCTGCTTTCGGTAGGCCTTCTTGATCTCATCGTCCGAGGCGGACTTGTCTACGCCCAGCACCTCATAGTAATCTCGTTTGTTTTCTGCCATATGTGTTTCCTCACAAACTGGCGCACACGTCGGTGTGCGCCAGTCACAGCGTTATTACTTGTCGTCGTCGACCACGGTGTAGTCAGCGTCGTAGTACTGCTGACCATTGTCGCTGCCGCCGGGCTGACCGCCCATGTTGCTGGGATCGAAGCCAGCGCCGGGCTGACCCTGCGGGTTCGCCTGCTGATACATCTTCTCGCTGAGCTTGTAGAACGCCTGCGTCAGCTCCTCGGTCGCGGCCTTGATGGAGGCGGTGTCGGTGCCGGTGAGGGCGGTCTTCAGGCTCTGGAGCTTCGACTCGATCTCGCCCTTTTCGGCGGCGTCGACCTTGTCGCCCAGCTCCTCGAGGGTCTTCTCGGTCTGGTAGACCATCTGGTCGCCCTGGTTGCGGACGTCGACCTCTTCCTTGCGCTTGGCGTCCTCGGCGGCGAACTGCTCGGCCTCCTTGACGGCCTTGTCGATGTCTTCCTTCGACATGTTGGTGCTGGAGGTGATGGTGATGTGCTGCTCCTTGCCGGTGCCGAGATCCTTCGCCGAGACATTCACGATGCCGTTGGCGTCAATATCGAAGGTGACCTCGATCTGCGGCACGCCGCGTCTCGCCGGGGCGATGCCGTCGAGCTGGAAGCGGCCGAGGGACTTGTTGTACTGCGCCATCTCGCGCTCGCCCTGCAGGACGTTGACCTCAACGGAGGTCTGGTTGTCGGCGGCGGTGGAGAAGATCTGGCTCTTCTTGGTCGGGATGGTGGTGTTGCGCTCGATGAGCTTGGTGCACACGCCGCCCAGCGTCTCGATGCCGAGGCTCAGCGGGGTGACGTCCAGCAGCAGGATGCCCTCGACGTCGCCGCCGAGCACGCCGCCCTGGATGGCCGCGCCGTCCGCGACGCACTCATCGGGGTTGATGCCCTTGAAGCCTTCCTTGCCGGTCAGACGCTTGACCATCTCCTGCACGGCGGGAACGCGGGTGGAGCCGCCGACGAGCAGGACCTTCGTCAGGTCGCTCGCGGTGACGCCGGCGTCGCTCATGGCCTGGCGCACGGGGCCTGCGGTCTTCTCGACGAGGTCGGCGGTCAGCTCGTTGAACTTCGCGCGGCTGAGCGTGATGTCCAGGTGCTTCGGGCCGGTGGCGTCCGCCGTGATGAACGGCAGGGAGATGTTCGTGGTGGTCACGCCGGAGAGCTCGATCTTCGCCTTCTCAGCGGCCTCGCGCAGACGCTGCATGGCGATGCGGTCGCCGGAGAGGTCCACGCCCTCGCTCTTCTTGAACTCGCTCACGAGGTAGTTGGTGATCGCGTTGTCGAAGTCGTCGCCGCCGAGACGGTTGTTGCCGGCGGTGGCAAGAACCTCGATGACGCCGTCGCCGATCTCGAGGACGGACACGTCGAACGTGCCGCCGCCGAGGTCATAGACCATGATCTTCTGGTCGGTTTCCTTGTCCAGACCGTAGGCCAGAGCGGCCGCGGTCGGCTCGTTGATGATGCGCTTGACGTCGAGACCCGCGATCTTGCCGGCGTCCTTCGTCGCCTGACGCTGGGCGTCGGTGAAGTAGGCGGGAACGGTGATGACGGCCTCGGTGACGGTCTGACCCAGATAGGCCTCGGCGTCGCTCTTGAGCTTCTGCAGGATCATCGCGCTGATCTCCTGCGGGGTGTAGCTCTTGCCGTCGATGGTGACCTTGTAGTTGGAGCCCATCTCACGCTTGATGGACATGACGGTGCCGTCGGGGTTCGTGACGGCCTGACGCTTGGCGGCCTGGCCGATCATGCGCTCGCCGTTCTTCGCAAAAGCGACGACGGACGGCGTGGTGCGGTTGCCTTCGGCGTTCGGGATGACGACGGCCTCGCCGCCCTCCATGACGGACACGCAGCTGTTGGTGGTGCCGAGATCGATACCAATAATTTTACCCATGATGTTTTCCTCCTAGATATTGAAAAGATTGTTGTTAACGAATTCAGTTTGCGACCTTGACCACGGAGTACCGCAGCACCTTGTCGCCGATCTTGAAGCCCTTTTCGAACTCCTCGACCACGATGTTCTCGCCCACGCTCTCGTCCTCCACGTGCATGACCGCGTTGTGGAAGTTCGCGTCGAACGGCTGACCCACCGCCTCGATGAGGCTCACGCCGAGCTGCGTCAGCGCGTTTTCATACTGGGTCATGATCATCTCCAGTCCCTTGCGGGAGGGGTCGTCCTCCGCTGTCTGCGTCAGTGCGCGCCACAGCGAATCATAGACCGGAAGGAACTTCTTGAGCGTCTCACCGCGCACGTCGGTGTAGATGTTCTCCTTTTCCTTCTGACTGCGGCGGCGGAAATTGTCGTATTCCGCGAGCAGCCGCAGGTATTTGTCCTTTTCGGCGGCGAGCTGGCTCTTGAGATCCGGCTCCTTCTCCGCCTTGGCCTTCGGCTCCTTGGCAGGCTTTTCTTCCTTCTTCGGTTCCTCGGCCTCGGGCTTTGCCGCTTCCTCGGCCGCCTCCGTCTTTGCCGCTTCCTCAGCCGCCTCCGCCTCAAGGACGGTCTGTTCGACCTCGGTCTCCGGCTCAGCCTTCGTTTTCTTCTTCTTGGATTTCTCGCTCATCGAAGTCTTCTCCCTTGATGATTAGTTTGTTGTCCAGTCCCGGAGGGGGCATGCTGCTGCCGCCGCCGAGACGCTTGGAAAGACCGGCCGCAATGTAGCTCAGCTTTGCGGCCACCCGGGAATAGTCCATTCTGGTGGGACCCACCACGCCGATGATGCCGCGCATATTGTCGCCCGCGTCATACGTCGCGATGATCACACTGGAGTCCTTGAGCTCCTCGGCCACATTCTCCGGGCCAATCAGCACGCGCAACTCATTGTCGCCGCGCATCTCCTCCAGCGGCAGATCCGCCAGATGTCCGCCCTCGGTCAGATACCGCATCAGGCGGTGCGCCTTGTCGGGATCGCGAAATTCCGGCTGGTTTAGAAGCTGCGTCTCGCCCACGAGATACGCCTGCGTCTGCTCCGAGTCCGTCAGCGTCTCAATCGCGAAGGCGGCGATCACCGCCGTGATGCCGAGATTGTCCTCCGCTGCGCGCTCGGCGGCGTGGATCATGCCGCTTGTGATCGCGTTTTCGCTGATGCCCGTAAAGTGCGCGTTGAAGAGGGTGGAGAGCTTCTGGATCATCGTCTGATCCACGCTCACCGGCAGCCGCACGAGCTTGTTTTTCACCGCGTCCGTGCTCAGCAGCAGCACGATGATGAAGCTGTTCGCGTCGAGGTAGATGAGATCAAAGCGCTTGATGGTCGCAGCCGGTCTCGCCGCGAGCGTCAGCGCCGGATAGTTCGTCAGCTGCGAGGCGATGCGCCCCGCGTCGCTCATCAGCTGATCCGGCGGCAGGGGACCGCTTAAGCGCTCCGCAATCTCGGCGACCTCCTCGTCCGTGAGGTTTTGCTCCTCCATCAGCTCGTTGACGTACATGCGGTAGCCCAGCGGCGTCGGCACACGCCCGGCGGAGGTGTGCGGCTGCTCGAGATAGCCTCTCGAGACCAGCTCCGCCAGCTCATTGCGGATTGTGGCAGGGCTGCAGCCGAGATTGCCCTTCGCTGCAATGGCCTTCGAGCCGACCGGCTCCGCCGTGCGGATGTATTCCTCAATGACGGCGGCCAGTATTTTCTTTTTTCGGGGAGTCAGTTCCATATCCGTCCCGCCTTTGGCACTCAACGCCGTCGGGTGTTGGCACTCTGTTTCTTCGAGTGCTAATTTACCACTTGGACAACAGATTGTCAAGCCTCCGGGGGAGAATTGATAAATTATTCATATTTATATTGTGCATTCCTGAAAAATAATTGCAAAACCGCTTGCAATTCCAATTTCCTTATGCTAGAATACCCTCTGCGCTTTGTAACCACCGCAAGGTGCTCAAGGCAGCCTAATCTGAGGAGTTTTGAAATTATGAAGTCCGGAATTCACCCGAATTATCAGCCGACCACCATCCGCTGCGCCTGCGGCGCCGTGTACGAGACCGGCTCCACCAAGCAGAACATCACCGTTGAGATCTGCGCCAAGTGCCATCCGTTCTACACCGGCAAGCAGAAGCTGGTCGACACCAGCGGCCGCGTGGATAAGTTCAACCGCAAGTACGGCATTAAGTAAAACCAAAATGAGAGCGCTGCATCGCAGCGCTCTCATTTTATATACTCGCGCTCCATCGCCCTCGCTTCGCTCGGTTGGTCGGCGCGAGGGCTTGCGTAACGCTGCGCCTTAGGGAGTTTTTCTGACGCACATGTCGCCAGAAAAACGGATCGGAATTCATTCGCGCATTCGCGCGAACTCTGCGAGGCTTTAAACTCCACACTCCACACTCCAAACTCCACACTTTTCTCCTCCTTGCCAAACATACGCAGCACGTGATAAAATAATCCTGTCTATAAATAATAAGGAGGTTCACCACATGACCTTTCTCTGTTATTCCCGCTGCTCCACCTGCAAGAAGGCGCAGGATTGGCTGGATGCGCGCGGGGAGGACTATACCCGCCGGGAGATCAAGGACGAGCCGCCCACGGAGGCGGAGCTTCGCGCCTGGCAGAAGCTGAGCGGTCTGCCCCTCAAGCGCTTCTGGAACACGAGCGGGCAGCAGTACCGCGCGCTCGGGTTCAAGGATAAGCTCGCGGACATGTCTGAGGACGAGCAGTTCCGGCTTCTCGCGAGCGACCCGATGCTCGTGCGCCGTCCGATCCTGATCGGCGAAGATTTCGTGCGCCCCGGCTTCAAGCAGCCGGAGTGGGAGGAGGTGCTCTGATGGCAAACGAAGTGATGTGCCCCTACTGCGGGGCGATGATCTCCGAGAAGGCGACGGTCTGCCGTCACTGCGGCAGAATCCTCACCGGCTCCGTGAAGTATGACGCCGACGGCACCGGCGTCTGGTATGGCGACGCTCCTGACGGGCACACCGGCGAGGAGGCCGAGCGCCTGCGCCGCCGCAGCCGCGGCATTCTCTGGGCAGTCATTGCGCTCTGTACGCTGCTGATGATCGGCTTCATCGCGCTCTTTGCTTATTTCATCGCGGATTTCGCGCAGAATGCCGTCGAGCATTCCGATGATGTCGACAGTATCATCGCGGAGATCACCGAGTCCGACCCCACTGAGATCGCGGGCTCTGACGATATCAGCACGATCCCGGATCTGCCCGGCGGCGTCGTCTCGGATCAGATGGCGCTTATCATGGACTATGTTGAGGCGCTGGAGAAGAACGACCGCGAGGCGATGACGAAGATCTTCCATCCCGCCATTGTGGAGGCATATGACGGCGATATTGACGCCGTGATCTCCGATCTGGACGAGCATGAAACGCAGTACGGCATGAAGCTATCCGGCTGGGAGACGATCGACTCCGAGGCCGTGGACGCCGACGGCGTGGCGGAGCTCAATGAAGCCCTGCCCATCGGCATCGAGAACGCCGAGGTGCATCTCATCGAGCTCACGGGCGAGTCCGGCAGCGTGGTGGACGTGTATCTCCTCCTCGTGCAGACCGCCGAGGGCTGGAGCCTGTACTATTCTTATTGATATTGACGAAAAAGACACACCCGGGCTGTCATCTTTTGACAGCCCGGAAATTGACAGTGCTGGAATTGTCTGCTAAAATAGGCTCATAAACCGAATATTGCAGTGAAAGGATAGAGGCGCAGCTGTCATCAGTACGCTCTGTGTCAAGGCATCGCAAAGCCGTTGCAGAGTCGAAAGGGGCCGCTGCCGAAGGGAAGGAGTGCGAACCTCCCCTGGGCCGTGGGAGAAGATCTCACGGACTGTCGCATTTGCGGAGCGCTTGAGATTCATTGTTTCTCTTACCCGCCCGGGGCGACGCGGCGGGGATCAGAGCAAGTTTTCACGCGGCAAATGCAAATTTGCCGCGTTTTTCTGTTTGATTTATCTTTTCGAGGCAGTACCCGGTTTCCGAAAATCTCCATTGCGCACGATTTGCAATGTCAAGCGCATTTTTTGCGTAGAAATTGCGAGCGCCAGCGCATAAAATGGAGTCAAGAACCAAACCCGTACACATTACTGTAAAGGAGAGCATGAATCATGACTACGAATCCCATTTTCCGCGGCGTCGCCACCGCCATCATCACCCCGACCAATGAGGCGGGCGTGGATTACGAGGCCTTCGGCCGCATCATCGACTGGCAGATCGCCGAGGGCATCAACGCCATCGTCGTCTGCGGCACCACGGGCGAGAACCCGACCCTGTCCGACGCCGAGCACAAGGAGTGCATCCGCTTCTGCGTCGAGCGCGTCGCCGGCCGTGTTCCCGTCGTCGCCGGCACCGGCTCGAACGACACCGCCCACGCCATCGAGATGACGAAGTACGCCTGCTCTGTCGGCGCGGACGCCATCCTCTGCGTCACTCCTTATTACAATAAGGCAACGCAGGCGGGTCTCGTCGCCATGTTCAACGCCATCGCGGACGCCTCCACCGTCCCGATGATCGTCTATAACGTCCCCAGCCGCACCGGCTGCGGCATCGAGCCCGCCACCTACGTCGAGCTCGCCAAGCACCCGCGCATCGCCGCCATCAAGGAGGCCAACGGCGATATCTCCAAGATCGCCAAGACCGCGGCGCTCCTGGACGGCGCGCTGGATATCTATTCCGGCAACGACGACCAGATCGTCCCCATCATGTCCCTCGGCGGCATCGGCGTCATCTCCGTTCTGTCGAACGTCGCCCCGCGCAAGACGGTCGAGATCTGCGACCGCTGGTTCAATGGCGATGTGAAGGGCGCCGCGGCCCTGCAGCTGGAGCTGCTGGAGCTCATCAACGCCCTCTTCTGCGAGGTCAACCCCATCCCCGTCAAGGCGGGCATGGCGGCCATGGGCTGGTGCGAGAACTATCTCCGCCTGCCGCTCACCCCGATGAGCGCCGAGAAGTGGCCGCGTCTGGAGGCCGC
>CAMJHX010000038.1 GCA_946405655.1 uncultured Clostridia bacterium | reverse complement strand
CAGCGTCTCCATCGCGTCCCTTCCCTCCCGAATTCAGAGTGTTCCCATTATACGCGGTTTCGCCGGAAAAATCACCGTGCTTTTCCGCCAAAGCGAACCTTGTCTTTTCTCGCGTTGAATGGTACAATCACGAAAAAAGAACGAGGCGGAGGTGCGCGCATGGAGCGATTCGGGCAGTTTTATCTGGACAAGGAAAAGGACATCGTGGTGGAGCTGACGATGGAGGACGAGCGACTCCATTACCTTCTGCGCACGCCGAACCACAACTCGGGAAATCTGATCACGAATCTGGCGAGGCTCTGCGACCTGCCGCTGACGCTGGACGAAAACGGGCTGAAGGTCATCCACGGCGAGATCCCCTGCTATGTGGACGGGGAGAACCGGCGGCTGTATATCTTCCGCATGGGAAACACGAAGATCGCGAACATCTTCCCGGACGGCAGCGTGGAGATGAAGGCCTCGATCCCGTCCATTTCGAAGGTGCTGATGAGCCAGACGCGGGACTACCGTCTCGGCGTGGCGGAGACGATCGTGAAGACCTATCTCTTCGACGACTGCAAATTCCGCACCGACCTGCACACGCACATGAACGGCAATCTGGAGCCGGACGTGCTGATCGCGCTCGGCATCCGGCATCAGATCCGCTATCCGCTCTATTACATCAAAAAGCTCGGCCTGCGCTGCTCGGAGGAGCAGACCGCCGCGCTCAAGCGCGACCGCGCCGAGGCGGAGCGGCAGTTTGCCGACAGCGCGCTCACGGGCAAATATCGCGAGCGGCGCATCGACGACCACTGCTTTCTGAATTTCGCCGATCTGATCCTGAATAACCCCGCGGACGCGGCGTATAACATCTCGAAGATCCGCATCTCCCTCGCCGTGCCGAAGGACGGGCAGGCGGTGTTTGCGGATCTGGAGAAGGTGTATCTCTACCGCTATGTGTTCACGAAGGGCGCCGCGTCCGAGCGACCCATTGAAATTGCGCCGGACTTTGCGCTCCCGGACGCGGACGTCGCCGCGATTCTGCGGCAGATGCTCCTCGACCGGGAGAACCCGGATTACAAAGACAACACGCTCTTTCAAAACAAGCTTCTCTGGATCGCCCGGGGCTATCGGCGGCAGGGCATCGACTACGCGGAGATCTCCGACACGGGGCTCTGCAAGCCGGGAGAGGCGCCGCGCATTCTGCGGGAGATCCACGCCGTGCTGCCCGCGGTGCGGCGGGAGACGGGCGTGACGCTGCGGTTTCTGGCAGCGATGCGGCGCACGCCGCTGACCATCGTGCGCGACGCCGTGACGCCGAACGATTATCTCGCCGAGAATCTCCGCGCGCTGCGCGCCGTGGCGGAGGACCCCTACGTCGCGGGCAGCGACATTGTGGGCGAGGAGATCAACGACATTCTGGAGCTGCGGAACGTGCTGCACGAGCTGGTGCATCTGGCAGAGGATGTGCCCGGCTTTGTGATCCGCATCCACGCGGGCGAGAACGACAGCCTGCGCGCGAACGTGGCAAACAGCATCCGCTGCGTGCGCGAGGCGCTCTCCCCCGGGCAGACGCCGCCGCAGCTTCGCATCGGCCACGGGCTTTACACGACGAATCTGCGCTCCGAGAAGGGCAAGGCGCTGCTGCGCGAGATCAATGCCATCGGCGCGGTGCTGGAATTTCAGATCACATCCAACGTGCGGCTGAATAACCTCAGCGATCTGCGCCGCCACCCGCTGAAGGACTATCTCGCGGCGGGCGTGCGCTGCGTGCAGGGCACGGACGGCGGCGCGCTCTACGGCACGAACTCCATCGATGAGGAGCTCTCCCTCGAAAAGCTGCTGGGTCTGAGCCACAGCGAGCTGCGCCAGATGCGCGAGGCGGAGGCGGAGATCGTGCGCGGGAGCATGGCGGTGTTTGAAGATCGAATGCGCCGCTTCGACGCCGCGGATGTGGAGGCGTATTACCGCGCGAAAATGGAGGCTGCGCCGCCGGCTGCGTCCGATCTCTGGGGCGACGGCGGACGGCTGGATTCCGCCGACGCGCTGCGCGATCAGATCGCGCCCCTGCCGGAGACCGGAACGCCGGTCATCGTGGCGGGCGGCAGCTTCAGCGGCGACCGGAAAAGCGCGCCGATGCGTCCGGACGCGCTCAGGCAGATCGACGAGCTGCTCGCGCACGCCGACCCGGAGAAGGTGTTCTTCGTGATCGGGCACCGGCTGAGCGGGTATGAGCGGTATCTGGTGCGGCAAAACAAGGGGCGCTTTCGCATCTTCGCCTTCGTGCCGACGGCGCTGACGGCGGCGGAATCGGAGCGCCTGCGGCGCGCGGGCGTTGCGGTGCGCGTTTCGATCGAGGCGAGCGGCAACGGCGTCTACAAGAGCGTCGCCTATGAGATCTTTAAGAGACGCCCCTCCCTGCTGCTCGCCTTCGACGGCAAGAGCCCGGCGGCGAACCTCGTGCAGGAGGCGAAAAACGCGCGCTTTAAATGCAGCATCTACCTCGACAGCCGCTGCCGCGCCCTGCGCGCGAAGGGCGAGATGCTCGGAGGTTATGTAAACCTTCTGCAAACGCAAACCGGCGCGGCGCTTGCTGACGAAGCGGACAGAATCGAGCTGTTTGAGCACTCGTAAACAGGAAAACAAGTTTCGTACAGAGTCATTGTAAAGGCAGCGCGGCAATCCCTTGCGTAAATGCTGCCTTGGAGAACGGATTGCCGCACCAGTGTGCGCACCGGTGCGCAATGACATGACGATCACATGCGAAAGAAGGATGTACGATGACGCGCGAGCATTGGGAATTGGCAAAGCGGATCTACTGGGATACGCTGTCCCGGGGCGGGATGCTTTGGAAAGGTCTTTGCTCCATTGCCATGATACTCGGCTTCGTTGCGTCCGTCTCGGCGCTGATCCTGCAGGTCTCCGGCGGCGTACATGTGCTGGTGTTTCTGGCGGCAACGCTCACGGGACTGCTGGTGATCCCGTCCTGCCTGTGTCTGATTCGGATCGCGCGGACGGTATGGAATGTCAGCGCTGTTGAGGCCCCCGCCTCCGCACTCTCGGCGCTGCAAGCGGCGCCGCAGCCAAAGCGCCAGAAGGATCGCATTTACACAAAGGACTATGCGTTTTTCTTTCAGCGCGGCACTGTGCTGGATGTGCGGGATACGGCGTATTTGTATTCCGAGTGGATATATGGTCTAGCCGGTGGGCAAGCGCCGCGAAGCCGCATCTACCGCGTGGGCGCCGCGCAGATCACGGGGGATTATCAGGTTCTGTTTCAGTTGAGCGTGCGTCAGCCCCGGCCGAAAATGCCGGAGGAGGTTCGCGCAGTGCTGGCGGAATTGACGCAGCATTATCCCGCGCTGCCGGTGGATGACAGCGGGATGAAGCATTAAAATCGAAATAATCGGAGGAACAGAAGATGCAATGGATTGAAGTTTCCGTCCCGGCGGTGAGCGGGGAGATTGACGCGCTCTGCGAGCAGCTGGCTGCGCTTGGCGCGGGCGGCATGGTCGTGGAGGACGAGCAGGACTTCCGGAGCTTTCTGGAGACGAATCATCAATACTGGGACTATGTGGACGAGGCGCTGGAAAACCAATTCAAGGGCGTGTCGCGCGTGAAGTTCTATCTCTCGGACGACGCCGACGGCCGGGCGCTGCTGGACTCGATCCGCGCCTCTCTCGGGCGGGAGATCACGACCGCGACCGTGCAGGACAGCGACTGGGAGAACAACTGGCGGCAGTATTATGAGCCGATCGAGGTCGGAGAGAAGCTCGTCGTCGTGCCGGAATGGCTGGAGGCGCCCGAGGACGGGCGCATTCCCCTGCGGCTCGACCCGGGGCTGATCTTCGGCACCGGCAGCCACGCGACGACGAAGATGTGTCTCGCGGCGCTGGAGCGCTATGCCGGGAGCGGAAAGACCGTGCTCGACCTCGGCTGCGGCAGCGGCATTCTCGCCATCGGCGCGCTGCTGCTGGGGTGCTCTCGCGCGGCGGGCTGCGACATTGACCCGAAGGCCCCCGAGGTCGCGGAGGCGAACGCGGCGCTGAACGGCATCGGCAAGGATCGCTTTGCCGTCTACGCCGGGGATGTGCTCACGGACGCGGGGATGCGAAAGCTGCTCGGCGAGGGGTATGATATCGTGACGGCGAACATCGTGGCGGACGTGATCATCCCGCTCGCCGGGATCGTGCGGCCGTTTCTGAAGGCGGACGGCGTGTTTCTCACAAGCGGCATCATCGAGGGACGGCAGGACGAGGTGCAGGCCGCGCTGGAGAAGAACGGGTTTGAAATCGTGAATCATCGGTGCGAGGAAGAGTGGCACTGCTTTGAATGCAGGGCGTAACAGCTGTACATTCTGTTGACATTTCAACTGAGATATGATAACTTTCTCGAGGTAAAACGATACATTTTCAGAGGAAGAGAGAGAAAACGCTATGTGGTTTGTTCTGGCGCTGATTGCGCTGCTCTGCTGGTCCGGATCGGATCTGTTTTCCAAAATTGGCTGCCGCGAGCCGGACGACAGGCTCGCACACCTGAAGATGGTGATGGCAGTCGGCCTGGTGATGGGTCTGCACGCGGCATATGAAATTTTCATCGGCGGCACGGAGATCTCGTGGCATGTGATCTGGACGTATCTGCCGGTATCGCTGCTGTACATCGGCTCGATGACGCTGGGCTACGTCGGCCTGCGCTATATCGAGCTGAGCATTTCGAGCCCCATCTGCAACGCCTCCGGCGCGCTGGTCGCCCTGCTGTGGTTCATCACGGGCGACGTGGAGACGACGCCCGCCGCCGTCGCGGCGGTCATTCTCGTCTCGCTCGGCGTGATCGGGCTCGGCGTCGTGGAGTCGCGCGAGGACGAGCAGCTGCGCGCGGCACGGCAGGAGATCTCGAACTACAAATACGCCAAGAGCTGGCTGGCGCTGGCGCTGCCGATCGCCTATATGCTGCTCGACGCCGCCGGCACTTTCGCTGACACGATCGTGCTGCGCGAGCTCAATGAGGACAGCGCCAACTGCGCCTATGAGCTGACGTTCCTCGCCGCCGCCGTCGTTTGCTTTGTCTACGTGGTGCTGATCCGCCGCGACAGGCTCGTGCCGAAGCTCGAAGCGCCGAAGTACATCGGCGCCGTGTTTGAGACGGCGGGACAGTTTGCCTACATTTACGCAATCGCTGACGAGACGCACGTCATGTACGCGGCGCCCATCATCTCCGCCTACTGCGCAGCCTCGGTGCTCTGGAGCCGCGTGTTCCTGCGCGAAAAGCTCTCGGCAAAGCACTATCTGATGATTCTGCTCGTCGTGATCGGCATTGTGATTCTCGGCATTCTGGATCTGTAAAACCAGTCAAATATCAAAACCGCACAGCCGAATGGCTGTGCGGTTTTGCAGCGTTGAGAGTGGAGTTAGAAGTTAGGAGTTAGGAATGGTGGTGTCGGCTTGCGCCGACGGATTTGAATTGCGGCGCGATGTGGGCATCGCGCCCTACAGGGACTGGCAATCGCGCGGAGCGCACCTTATCTCCACTCTCAACTCTCCACGCTCCACTCTCAAAAAACGCGCGCCGGAGACGAATCCGGCGCGTGTTTTTTTATTTGTGCTTCTTGACCATATGCGCCGCGTGCTGGCGGGCTACGGCTCGGTGGAGGGCGGCTTCGGCGCGGGCGGCGTCTGTATCGGCGGTTTTGGCGGCGAGGCGCTCTCTGGCGCGCTTTTCCGCTGCCTCGGCGCGGGCGAGGTCGATGGTCTCCGCCTCCTCCGCCGTGCGGGAGAGGACGGTGACCTCGTTGTTCACCACGTTCACGACGCCGATGCCGACGGCGATGACGTATTCGCCCTCGTCGGACGCGCAGGTGACCGCGCCGTCGACCACGGCGCCGATGAGCGGGGCGTGGTCGGCGAGGATGCCGGCGCTGCCGCTCTCGAGCGGGAGATTGACCACATGCACCATGCGGTCAAACACCACGCCGCCGGCGGTGACAATCTGCAGATGGATGCGATCTGCCATGGCTTACACCTCGCGTTTCTTCAGAACCTCGTCAATCGTGCCCGCCATGAGGAACGCCTGCTCGGGCAGATCGTCGCAGTCGCCGGCGAGGATCGCCTGGAAGCCCTTGATCGTCTCACTCAGGGGGACATACTTGCCCTCCATGCCGGTGAAGTTCTCCGCCACGTGGAACGGCTGCGAGAGGAATCTTTGAATGCGGCGCGCACGGGCGACGGTCGCCTTGTCCTCGACGCCGAGCTCGTCCATGCCGAGGACGGCGATGATGTCCTGCAGATCCTTATACTTCTGCAGCACGCGCTGGACGGCGCGGGCGGTCTCATAGTGCTCCTTGCCGAGGATGTGCGGCTCGAGGATGCGGCTGGTGGAGGCCAGCGGATCGACGGCGGGATAAATGCCGAGCTCGGAGATCGAGCGGTCCAGAACGGTCGTGGCGTCCAGATGCGCAAACGCCGTGGCGGGAGCCGGGTCGGTCAGGTCGTCCGCAGGGACATAGATCGCCTGCACGGACGTGACAGATCCGTTTCGCGTGGAGGTGATGCGCTCCTGCAGCGTGCCCATCTCGGTGGCGAGGGTGGGCTGATAGCCGACGGCGGAGGGCATGCGCCCCAGCAGCGCCGAAACCTCGGAGCCCGCCTGCGTGAAGCGGAAGATGTTATCGATGAAGAGCAGCACATCGAGGCCGGATTCGTCGCGGAAGTTCTCCGCGATCGTGAGGCCCGAGAGCGGCACGCGGAGTCTGGCTCCGGGCGGCTCGTTCATCTGGCCGAAGACCAGCGCCGTCTTGCTGATGACGCCGGACTCGTTCATCTCATTCCAGAGGTCGTTGCCCTCGCGGGAGCGCTCGCCGACGCCCGCGAACACGGAGTAGCCGCCGTGCTCATAGGCGATGTTGCGGATGAGCTCCATGATGAGCACCGTCTTGCCGACGCCGGCGCCGCCGAAGAGACCGATCTTGCCGCCCTTGGCGTAGGGCGCGAGCAGGTCGACGACCTTGATGCCGGTCTCGAGGATCTCGGTGGCGGGGGCAACGTCGGTAAAGCCCGGCGCGTCGCGGTGGATGGGCATGCGCTCCGCGGTCTCCACGGGGCCCTTGCCGTCGATCGGCTCGCCGATGACGTTGAACATGCGGCCGAGCGTCGCCTCGCCCACGGGGACGGAGACGGGCTTGCCGGTGTCGACGGCGAGATTGCCGCGCGCCATGCCGTCCGTGGAGAAGAGGCTGACGCAGCGGACCGCGCTGTCGCCCAGCTGCTGCACGCACTCCATGACGACCTTGCGGCCTTCGAGATCGACCTCGATGGCGTTATAGATATCCGGAAGACGTCCGGACGGGAATTGCACGTCCACAACAGGCCCAATGACCCGGCGGACAATACCGGTTTCCATGGTGAAATCCTCCTTATAGAGGTAGATAGAGGGAAATGCGGATAAAACTCCTCCAAGTTAGGAGTGTGGAGTTAGGAGTTAGGAGTTGATGTGTCGGCAAAGCCGACGATTGGAATCGCTGCCTTCGGCAGCACCTTCATTCCTAACTCCTCACTCCTAACTCCTAACTGGATTCTGTCGGCAAGAAAGGCGTCTTGCCGCAGTTACGATTTCTTGTTTTTCTTCAGCGCGTTTGCTCCGCCGACGATCTCTGAGATCTCGGTGGTGATCGCCGCCTGTCTTGCGCGGTTGAGATGCAGCTGGAGCGCCGCGATGAGCTCGCGCGTGGAATCCGTGGCGGTGCTCATGGCGGTCATGCGCGCTGCGTGCTCGCCGGTCTTCGCCTCGAGCAGGACGGAGAGCACCGTGTTGTTCACATACAGCTGCAGGACGTTTTCCAGAATGGTGGCCTCGTCCGGCTCGAAGATGTAATCATGCGGCGACTCGCCCTTCGCCTCGGGCGCGGCGGGCAGGAGCTGCAGATCCGTCGGGCTCTGGCTGAGCACGCTCTTGAAATGCTGATAAATGAGATGGATCTCATCGGCCTCGCCGGAGAGATACATGCGCTTGAGATAGTCCGCGAGCTGCAGCGCGTCGTTCATCGTGGGCGTATCGGAGACGTCCTGGAACGTCTCGATCACGTTCAGCCCGCTCTGGGCGATGACGTCCCTCCCCCACCGGCCGTAGACGACGACGGAGCAGGGGCGCGTCTCTTCCCTGCAGAGCTGCTGCAGGAAGCGCACGTTCGCGTGGTTATACATGCCGCAGAGTCCGCGGTTGCCGACGAAGAGCACATAGCAGACGTTTTTCACGTCCTCGCGGCGCTCGAGCAGCGGGTTTTCATACTGCGCGCCGCCCGCGAGCAGCGCGTCCATGAGCTGCTGCGTCTGTTCGGCGAAGGTGCGCATGGCCGACATGCCGGTCTGCGTCCGCCGGAGATTCGCCGCCGCGACCATCTTCATGGTCTTGGTGATCTGCTGCGTGTTCTGCACGCTTTTGATGCGCGAACGGATCGCGCGCATATTTGCCATGTTGCTTCACCTGCTTTCGGTGGAAAATGCGCCGCAGGCGGCGGGGCACAGGTCCCCGCCCTACGGTTCTTTAGAACGTTTCCTTAAAAGCCTCGATCACGCCGCGGAGCTCTGTGAGCGTCTCGGCGGGGAGCTTTTTGCCGGTGTAGATCTGGTCGGCGAGGGCGGGCATTTTGCGGTGCACCTCGTCGACGAGGCCCTCCTCGAAGCGCGGAACGGCCTCGAGCGGGAGGGAATCGGTATAGCCCTCGGCGGCGGCGAAGATCGCGACGACCTGATCGGCCGCGTCCATCGGCTGATACTGCGGCTGCTTCAAGAGCTCGGTCATATGCGCGCCGCGCTCCAGGGTCGCCCGGGTGGACTTATCGAGATCGGAGCCGAACTGCGCGAAGGAAGCGAGCTCTCTATACTGCGCGAGATCCATGCGGAGTCTGCCCGCGACCTGCTTCATGGCGCCGAGCTGCGCCGCGCCGCCGACACGGCTGACCGAGAGGCCGACGTTGACCGCCGGACGGACGCCGGAGTGGAAGAGGTCGGTCTCGAGGAAGATCTGCCCGTCGGTGATGGAGATGACGTTCGTGGGGATATAGGCGGAGATATCGCCCGCCTGCGTTTCGATGATCGGCAGCGCCGTCATGCTGCCGCCGCCGAGCTCATCGGAGAGTCTCGCCGCGCGCTCGAGCAGACGGGAGTGCAGATAGAACACGTCGCCGGGGTACGCCTCGCGTCCGGGCGGACGCTGGAGGAGCAGGGAGATCTCGCGGTAGGCGACCGCCTGCTTGGAGAGATCGTCGTAGATGATGAGGACGTCCTTGCCCTGATACATGAAGTGCTCGCCGATGGCGGCGCCGGCGTACGGCGCGATATAGAGCATCGGCGCGGGCTCCGACGCGTGGGCGCAGACGACGGTGGTATAATCCATCGCGCCGCGGGAGCGCAGCGTCTCGACCACGCTCGCGACGGTCGATTCCTTCTGACCGATGGCGACGTAGATGCAGATCACGTCCTTGCCCTTCTGGTTGAGGATCGTGTCGATGGCGATGGCGGTCTTGCCGGTCTGGCGGTCGCCGATGATGAGCTCGCGCTGGCCGCGGCCGATCGGGA
>CAMJHX010000037.1 GCA_946405655.1 uncultured Clostridia bacterium | reverse complement strand
CACGGCGCTGCGTCTGCCGCCCGCAGGGAGCGGCGTCGCCGTCGCGCTGCTGGTGATGATCGTCATCGGCATGGCGCTGCAGGAGCGCTTCTTCTGCCAGTTTCTCTGTCCGATGGGCGCGGTGTTTTCGCTTCTGCCGATCCTGCCCTTCGGTCAGCTTCGCCGCGCCGCCGACCGCTGCCCGAGTGGGTGTCAGCTCTGCAAGCGGCAGTGCCCGGTCTCCGTCCGCATGGATGAGGACAATCTCCGCAAGGGCGAGTGCATCGCCTGCGAGCGCTGCGCCAACGGCTGTCCGCACGGCAATCTCTCCCGCTGGGACCGCGCGCTGCTCCGCCGCCCGTGGATTGGCGCGGTGCTGAAGGCGGCAGCCTTCTTCGCCCTCGGCGCAGCCCTCGGCCTCTGCCGGTTCTTTTGAGCGTGCACCGAAACAGACGCCGTAGGGGAGGGGCTTGCCCCTCCCGGCAGGACGTATCGATCTGATTGCCGTTTTTCGGCGAATCCGATCGGACTGCCATTTGATCGCGCGAAGCGCACCTTTAAACTCCACACTCCACTCTCCACACTCCACCCTTATATTTCCCCTCAGTTGACGAATCCCGCTGCAGGACTTATAATATATAGTCAGTTTTTTACGGAAGGAACCATTCACCCATGCGGTTTTTGAAACAAGCATTCGCCCTGACCCTCGCGCTCGCTCTGCTCCTGCTCTCCGGCTGTGCCGATCCTGCAGCGCGGGAGGACGAGAGCGCCTCGCGCTCGGTCTTTGCCATGGACACGGTCATGGACGTCACGGCCTACGGGCCCAACGGCGAGAAGGCGGCGGTCGCGGCGGTTAATCGCATCACCGAGCTCGAGCAGGCGTTTTCCGTCACGATCGACGACAGCGACATTTATGCTGTCAACCATGCCTACGGCAAGCCCGTCACGGTGTCGGACGATACGGCGGCGCTTTTGTCTGAGGCGCTGCGCTTCTGCATGCTCACGCACGGCGCGCTCGATGTGTCGGTCTATCCCGTGCTCAAGGCGTGGGGCTTCACCACGCAGGATTACCGCGTGCCGAAGGCGGACGAGCTGCAGGAGCTGCTCGCGCGCGTGGATTATGCCAAGGTGCAGTGCGACGGGAATACTGTCACCGTCCCTGCCAATATGGAGATCGACCTCGGCAGCGTCGCCAAGGGCTATACCGGTGATCAGATCATGCAGATCTTCCGCGACAATGGCGTCACCTCCGGCATGGTCAGTCTCGGCGGCAATGTGCAGACGCTCGGCTCGAAGCCTGACGGCAGCCCGTGGCGCATCGCGATTCAAAACCCGCTCGGCGACGGCTATGTCGGCGTCGTCGAGGTGCGCGATGAGGCGGTCGTCACCTCCGGCGGCTATGAGCGCTATTTCGAGCGCGACGGGGAAGTGTACTGGCACATCATCGACCCCGCCACCGGCGCTCCGGCGAAAAACGGCGTCATCTCCGCCACGATCGTCTCCGGCTCCGGCACCCGCTGCGACGCGCTCAGCACCGCGCTCTTCATCCTCGGTGCCGACGGCGCGGAGACCTACTGGCGCACGCACGGCGATTTTGACTATCTTCTCGTGCTGGAGGACGGCTCTATCGTCGTCTCGCAGGGCATTGCCGACCGCTTTACCGTCGCGGATGACTGGGCCAATCACAACCTGACCGTGGTGACGAAATGAAGAAAACCTCTTTCTGGATCATCCTGATCGCTGCCGTGGCGCTCCTCGCTGGAGCGGCGGCGCTCTGGCTGCATTTCCATCATCCGGACGCCGCCGTCGCGAACATTTATCTCGACGGCGAGTGCATCCGCTCCATCGATCTGAACGACGTCACGGAGCCCGAGATCTTCACCGTGGAAGGGGAGATCGGCACGAACACCATTCAGGTCGAGCCCGGGCGCATCCGCGTCACCCACGCCGAGTGCCCCGACCAGATCTGCGTGCAGATGGGCTGGCTCACGAGCGAGGGCGGCATGCCGATCGTGTGCCTGCCGAACAAGCTCGTCATCAGTCTGGACGATGTGCCCGCCAAGATCGGCGATGCGGAGATTGACGGGGTGGTCGGATGAGGTGGAGCACCAGGCAGCTGAGCCTCATGGCGCTCCTGACGGCGATCGCCCTCGCCATCCATGTGGCGGAGGCGCAGATCCCCGCGCCCGTGCCGATCCCCGGCGTCAAGCTGGGGCTTGCCAATATCGTCACGGTCTGGGCCATGTTCTCCCTCGGCCCCGGCCCCGCGCTCATGATCCTCGTCGCGCGCATTTTGCTCGGGAGCCTCTTTTCCGGTGTCATGAGCCTCATGTATTCCCTCGCGGGCGGACTGCTGTGCTATTGCGTCATGCTCCTGCTGCGGCGCTTTCTCACGAGAGAGCAGATCTGGGTCGCCTCCGTCATCGGGGCCGTGTTTCATAACATCGGGCAGATCCTGGTCGCCATCGTCGTCACCGGCACGCCCGCCATCGTCTCGTATCTCCCCATCCTCCTCATCAGCGGCATCGCCGCCGGCCTCTTCACCGGCGTCGCGGCGCAGTATCTGGTCAACCGGATGGACAAGACAAAATAATAGATGTTGAGAGTGGAGTTTGCCAAAGCTCCGCTCTCTGCTTTTTTTATTGCATTCTGAAACATATCGTGATAGGATACAGTCAGATGATTGTGTCATTTTTTGCATTCTGACACATTTTTTCGGAAGGAGAACGCGATAAGATGAAACGAAGACCTTTCCTGTTCGCGCTGGCGCTCTGCCTCATGCTGAGTCTGCTCGCGCCGCTCACCATGACCGACGCGCATGCCGAGTACGGTCACTGCGGCGCCAACGGGAGCGACGTCACATGGAGTCTCTCCGGCGGAACGCTGAGCATCAGCGGCACCGGAGCCATGGCGGACTATGACAATGTCACTGCCCCGTGGTACAGTTCCAGAAGCTCTGTCAAAACCATTACGGTATACAACGGAGTTACGCATGTGGGCAGCCATGCCTTTGAGTCTTGCTATAATGCCACCTATGCAGACATCGGCTCTACGGTAACCAGCATCGGCGCAGAAGCTTTTTATGGCTGCCAGTCGATGACGACCGTTTCAATCCACGGCGATATGACGGTTATCGAGTCCGGTACATTTGACGGCTGCTATAAACTGAAAACAGCGCGGATTCCTGCGGGCGTCACGACGATTGGAGATCGTGCTTTTGCAGGCTGCAACGTATGGAGCGGCACGATTCCTTCCACCGTGACGAGCATCGGAGAGAGCGCGTTCAGCAACTGCCATGCGCTCACGAGCGTGACCTTGCAGGAAAACGTAACCAGCGTCGGAAACAGTGCATTCTATGACTGCACCGCGCTGAAAACGGTGGAGATCCTCTGCCCGGATGCTGCGTTTGGAACCAGCGTCTTTGGCTTCTGCACCGCGCTGACCTCTCTGACGCTCCCCGATGGGATGACGAAGATCAGCGAGAGCTGCTTTGAAGGCTGTTCCTCTCTGAGCTCGGTGAAGCTTCCGAATACGCTGACGCAGATCGATCTGGCTGCGTTTCGCAGCTGCACGGCTCTTACAGGCATAGAGTTTCCTGCAGGCCTGACCATTTTGAACAACTATACGTTCTCCGGCTGCACTGCGCTGAAGAAGATCGTTTTCTGGGGGAAGGCGCCCACCATCGGGTCCAATGCGTTCCTTGGCGTCACATCTGCGGCGAGATATCTGTCCAGCCAGACCACCTGGACCAGCGCCAAGCGCGTGAACTACGGCGGCAAGCTGACCTGGGCTGCGCTGACCGTCAGCGGAAAGTGCGGCACGAGCGCAAGCTGGTCGTGGAGTCCCTCCACCGGCGTTCTCACGATCTCCGGCAGCGGCGCCATGAACGATTATGATTCCGCCGCCGCTCTGCCGTGGGAGATTCTGCGCACGCACATCACCGGGATTGAGATCAAATCCGGCGTGAAGACGATCGGCAAGAATGCCTTCACCGGCTGCAGCAGCGCCGCGTATGTGACGATTCCGAGCACCGTCACGAGCATCGGAGAGAGCGCCTTCAACGGCTGCAGCAGCATCACGAAGGTGACGATTCCGAACTCCGTCACGAGCATCGGCGACAGCGCCTTCTCTGGCTGTACCGGCGTCACGGAGCTGACGCTTTCGAACACTTTGACGAGCATCGGCGAAAGCGCCTTCAGTCAGAGCAGCATCAGAGAGCTGACGATTCCGGCCTCTGTCACGAGCATCGGGAAGTATGCGTTTTATGGCCCTGCGCTGGAGTCCGTCACGTTTCAGGGCAGCGCGCCGGCCATCGGCGGCTCGGTCTTCTCTTATAACGACAACAAAAAAATCATTGCCTATTATCCTTACAACGACGCGTCCTGGACAAAGGACAAGCAGACGAGCTTCTATGGGAATACCGTCTGGGTCGGCGTGGAAAACGGGCTCTGCAAGGGCCGCTGCGGCGACAATATGTACTGGACCCTGAATGCGGATCAAACCGTGCTGACCTTCTCCGGCTCCGGAGACTGGTACTCGTTGATTTATCGATACCGCGAGGACGGAGAATGGTGTGAGGACTACACCCCCGGCGCATGGAACGCGTTCAGCGGCACCGTGACCTCCATCGTGCTCGAGCCGGGTGTGACGATCATTCCCGAATCTGCATTCAGAAATATGGATTGCGTCCAGTCCGTATCGATTCCGGAGAGCGTGAAAGAAATTGAGAAGGAGGCCTTCTCCGGGTGTGATGCGCTCGCTTCTGTCACCGTTCCGAACGGCGTGACCTCGATCGGAGGCTATGCCTTCCAGTACTGCCCCGCGCTCACCACGGCGACGCTTCCGGATTCCGTAACGTATCTCGGCCCCTATGCCTTCAGAAACTGCAGCGCGCTGACCGCGATTGCGATTCCGGACGGCGTAACGCAAATTTATAATTATACCTTCCAGGGCTGCACCGCGCTGGAAACCGTTCATATCGGCAGCGGTCTCACGAAGATCGATCTGCAGGCGTTTAACCGTGCTTCCGCCATCACGCGGGTTGAGATCGAAGATCTGGCAGCATGGTGCAATGTCACGATTTCCGCTCATGTAGAATCCTCTCCGATGGAGCTGGGCGCGGCATTGTATCTCAACGGCGAGCTGGTGACGGATCTCGTCATCCCGGACGGCGTCACGTCCGTCTCGGCGAAAACGTTCGAAGGCTGCACCAGCCTGAAGAGCGTGACCATTCCCGACAGCGTGACCGCCATTGGAAAAAGCGCGTTTGACAGCTGCCCGAATCTCGAGACCGTTTCGATCGGCGACGGTGTGAAGACGATCGGGGAGACTGCCTTCTCGTTCTGCGGGAATCTGCAGAGCATTTCGATCGGCAGCGGCGTTACATCCATCGGGCATCTGGCGTTTGAGAGCAATAAGAGTCTGAACCGTGTCGAGCTTCATGACGTCTCCGCCTGGTGTCGTGTGGACTTTCAGCAATTGAATTATTTGAATGCGGGCGGAGACGATGTCAAATCCTCCAATCCGTTCTATGGCGGTGCGGATCTGTATCTGAACGGTGCAAAGGTGACGAATCTGGTCATCCCCGAGGATGTCACGTCCATCGGCAGCCGCGCCTTCCTCCGCTGCGGCAGTCTGGAGAGCGTAACGATTCCCGCCGGGGTAACGAGTATCGGAAGCAATGCATTTTATGAGTGCGCCAATCTCAGCGCTGTGAACCTGACCGAAGGCCTGAAGCGCATCGATGAAAACGCGTTTTATCACTGTTCCAAGCTCGGCGTCGTTACTCTGCCGGAGGGTATGCAGTCCGTCGGTCAATACGCGTTTTCCGGCTGCGCCGAAAATCTCCGGGTGAATATGCCGAAGACTCTGCCTTCCTTCGGGTATGATGCCCTTCGATGCCAGGGCAGCACGCAGGTTTATATCACGGATCTTCCGGCATGGTGCGCCGCCAGCTTTGCAACCTCTCCCTTCGCTAACAGCGGTTATACGCTGTATCTCAATGGGCAGCCGGTGACGGATCTTGTCATTCCGGACGGCGTCACATCCATTGGGAAGCGCGTTTTCTACCACTGCGCGAACCTCCAAACGGTGACGCTGCCCGCCTCGCTCACGAAGATCGATGAATATGCCTTTGGCAGCTGCTCGCTGCTGAATCGGATTCGCTTCCTCGGAAACGCGCCGGCTTCTATCCATCAGTATGCCTTCAACAGCGTCACCGCGGCGGCGGAATACCCGGCGGCGGACGCCACCTGGACCACCGCCAAGCGCCAGAACTACGGCGGCACACTCACCTGGTCGGAGCATTATGACTACACCGGCACCTGCGGCACAAATCTGAAATGGGGTCTGGACGAAGCCGGCACGCTCGTCATCTATGGCACCGGCAGCATGGACAACTATTATCTCGGCTATGCCGGCACCCGCGTGAACCCGCCCTGGTACGCTTATAAAGACAATATCCGCAGCGTCGTGGTTCGCTCCGGCGCGAAGAGCATCGGCAATTACGCCTTCTACATGTGTCCGGTACTGAAGAGCCTCAAAATCGAGAACGCTTCGCTCTCCATCGGCGATTTGGCTTTCTCCGGCAGCGCCATCAGCATGATCGATTTCGGAAACGGCTCGATTGTTCTCGGCGCCGGCGCATTCTATGACTGTGACAAGCTCAAAACGCTGACGCTGGGCAGTAAAATCTCCTTCGCGCAGCCGTCGAACATGCATTTTTCCTATTGTGACGGGCTGGAGTCGATCACGATTCGCTGCGCGGAGCTTCCCGCCAATGTGATCCATACGTGCGGCTCACTCAGCCAGGTGACGCTGGAGGGTGTGAAGAGCATCGGCGCCTATAACTTTGAAAACTGCCCCGCGCTCAAGACGATCACCATCCCGGCTTCCGTCACGAAGCTTTCCAACGGCCTGTTCCATAACAGCGGCTTGACGGACGTCTACATTCAGGGGCAGGATGTGGAGTTCACCTATGAAGTCCTTCCCGCAGGGGTCACGGTACACGCGCCGGAGTGCTCCACCGCGCACGCATACGTCATCAACAATCAGAAGCAATACAACTATTCCTTCGCCGCCCTCGAGGGCGATACCTCCAAGCACGTCTACGGCGATCCGGTCTGGACGTGGAATGCGGATCATACCGAGGCGACCGCGGCCTTCTCCTGCACCGCGCATGGGGACGATACGCAGGTGATCAGCGCCTCCGTCACCTCCGAGATCACCGCGCCCACCTGCACCGAGGACGGCTTTGCAACCTGCACCGCTGCGGTGACCTTCGAAGGAAAGACGTACACCGATGTGCAGACCGTGCCGGGTGAGAGCGCCACGGGTCACCATTTCGGCGGAGACCCCGAGTGGATCTGGAGCGAGGATCTCTCCTCCGTCACGGTCCACTTCCACTGCGCCGACTGCGACGCCGTGGACGCGGCGGAGACCGAGTATCTCGACTACGGCCGCGAGGAGCCCACGCACGTGAAGGACGGCTCGATCTACGCCACGGTCGTCGCCGTCTATCAGGACGAGGAATATACCGAATATAAGGAGATCCCCCTGCCCGCGCTGGGTCACAGCTACGGCGACCCGGTCTGGACGTGGAGCGAGGATCACAGCGAGGCGAAAGCGACCTTCACCTGCGACTGCGGCGATGTGCGCACGCTGAACGGCTCCATCACGCACGAGGATGCGCCCGCCACGCACTTTGAAACCGGTCTGCGCACCTTCACCGCCTCCGTCACGCTGGACGATGTGACCTATACCGACGAGGCGACGGCGGTTCTCCCGCTCACGCCGCATGTGTATGAAGCCGCGTGGACCTGGAGCGAGGATCTGAGCACCGCCTCCGCCGTGCTCACCTGTACCTACGGCGACGATAGCCAGACGCTGGACGCGGCCGTGCGCACCGAGCGCATCGATCCGACCAGCGAGGCCGACGGCGCGGACGTCTATACCGCGTCTGTCACCTGCGGCGGGCAGGAATTCACCGATGAGCAGCGCGTGACCATCCACTTCTGGAACGCGCCGGAGTGGACGTGGAGCGAGGACCTCTCCTCCGCGCAGGCAAAGTTCACCTGCGCCAACTGCGGCGAGACCGTGACGCTGGACGCGGCGGTCACCTCCGAGACCACCGAGCCGACCCATGTCATGGACGGTGCAACGGTTTATACCGCCTCCGCTGCTTTGGACGGCGAGACCTATACCGACGCGCAGAGCGTCACGCTTCCCGCGCTCGGTCACGAGTGGGGAGCCCCGGACTGGACCTGGGCGCCCGACGGCTCC
Organism: uncultured Clostridia bacterium; assembly: GCA_946405655.1. Taxonomy (GTDB): domain Bacteria; phylum Bacillota; class Clostridia; order Oscillospirales; family Oscillospiraceae; genus CAG-103. Next base: position 1,374 of record CAMJHX010000037.1, on the reverse strand, counting down.
GCCGCACAGCTCACGCTCCGCTGCACCGGCTGTGACGCGGAGGTCGCGCTTGATGCCACCGTCACCCAGTCGAAGCGCACCGAGCCCACCTGCACCGAGGACGGCAGCGTCAGATTTGTCGCCTCCGTCCGCTATGAGGGCACACGCTACACGGATAACTTCGTTCTGACCCTGCCCGCCCTCGGCCACAGCTGGAGCGATCCGGTCTGGACGTGGAGCGAGGATGATACGACGGCGGACGCGGCCTTCACCTGCGCCAACTGCGGCGAGACGCAGACCATTTCTGCCGCTGTGACCTCCCAGACCACCGAGCCGACGCACGAGGCCGACGGCGAGACGGTCTATACCGCCTCTGTGGAGCATGACGGCGAGACCTTCACCGATGCGCAGAGCATCACGCTCCCCGCGCTCGGCCACGAGTGGGGAACCCCGGACTGGACCTGGGCGCCCGACGGCTCTGCCGCCGAGCTCACGCTCCGCTGCACCGGCGGGGACAAAGAGGTGACGCTCGACGCCACCGTCACGCAGACGAAACGCACCGAGCCAACCTGCACCGAGGACGGCAGCGTCAAGCTGATCGCCTCTGTCCGCTATGACGGCGAGCGCTATACGGATACCTACATTCTGGTTCTGCCTGCGCTCGGCCATGTGACCGAGGTGCACGGCGCGAAGGACGCGACCTGCACCGAGCCGGGTCTCACCGGCGATGAGGTCTGCACCGTCTGCGGCGAGACCGTCCGACACAGCGAGGAGATCCCCGCGCTCGGCCATGACTACGAATCCGTCGTCACCGAGCCGACCTGCACCGAGCAGGGCTTCACGACGCACACCTGCGCGCGCTGCGGCGATACCTATGTGGACAGCTACGTGGACGCCGCGCACAAGACGGAGCTGCGCGGCGCGAAGGAAGCGACCTGCACCGAGCCGGGCTGCACCGGCGATGAGGTCTGCACCGTCTGCGGCGAGACCGTCCGCGCGGGCGAGGAACTCCCGGCGCTCGGCCATGATTACGAATCCGTCGTCACCGAGCCGACCTGCACCGCGCAGGGCTTCACGACGCACACCTGCAAGCGCTGCGGCGAGAGCTTCGTGGATGCTTACACCCCCTTGACGGAGCACAGCTGGGACGACGGCTCCGTCACGCTCGAGCCCACCGAGACCGCCGAGGGCGTGAGGACCTTCACCTGCACCGTCTGCGGCGCGACCAAGACCGAAGCGATTCCGGTCCTGGAGCCCACTCAGACGAATCCGTTCACCGACGTGCCGGAGGGCAAGTTCTACCATGACCCGGTCCTCTGGGCGATCTCGCAGGATCCGCAGATCACGACCGGCGTGACGGACACGACCTTCATGCCGGACCGCATCTGCACCCGT
>CAMJHX010000036.1 GCA_946405655.1 uncultured Clostridia bacterium | reverse complement strand
CGGGAGGGGCAAGCCCCTCCCCTACGGTAACACTGGATAATATGCACCGCCTGTCCTGCGTGCAGATCGTGACAAAATACGCGCCGCTGCTGTAATCAAACTCCGGCAGGCGGGTTTTCTTTCGTTTCGGGAATTCCATCTCGATTGATCGCCTTCATCAAATGCTTCGTTTACCGCCCGGAGCGGATTTGGTATTTTATGCGCCTGTCTGATACTGCTTCCAGGCCTTATCGAGCTTAAACGTGTAGATAATCGCAAAAATGCCGAAGATCAAAATGAGATATCCGTAGGGCGTCCCGGTCGCGAGAAGGCCCACAAGAACGCTGATTGCGCCGTCCACGCACAGGAGAATGGCGCAGACGCGGCTCTGCTTCAGCTGAATCCCCAAACCAGCTCCGACCAGCAGCAGGACGTCAATGATGGCGACAAGATCCCCCTGCATGCCCACCCTCACAACGGCATTGATTCCGGCAAACACATAGCTGACGATCGCAGTGGCAAGAATATCGTTTTTCATCTTTTTGTTTTCCGGCAGCTTCAAAAACTCCTGCTTGGTGGCTGCCTTCCGAGGCGCCGGCTGCCCGGGCCAGGAAATCGGCTCCGGCGTAAAATCGACGCCTTGACTGCCGCCGCCCAGCGCGGCGCCGCAAGCGGAGCAAAAGGAGGCGCTGTCATCAAAAAACTGACCGCATTTCGGACATTGTTTCATGTGGTTTCTCCTTTCACAGTATGCGCGAAGGGCGTCGTTTTGCCGTCCGTGCTCCTGAAATCAATCAGGTTTACTCTGTATCATCCATTATACGGTACGTCTCTCCCGCTGTCAATCATGATTTGCAGCAAGGACGGTCGGTCGAAGGATCTGAAAACACACAAAATTGAGGGAGAGACAAACGCCTCTCCCTCGTGGAAACACTTGATTTTACTGCGGTTTTTTCGCTTACTTGAAGTAACGCTCCAGCAGGCCCTTGAAGGCCTTGCCGTGGCGGGCCTCGTCGCGCGCCATTTCATGGATGCTGTCATGCAGGGCGTCGAGGTTGTACTTCTTGCAGAGCTTGGCAAGATCGGTCTTGCCCTGGGTGGCGCCGTTCTCGGCGTCGACGCGCATCTTCAGATTCGTCTTGGTGCTGTCGGTCAGCACCTCGCCGAGCATCTCGGCAAAGCGGGCGGCGTGGTCGGCCTCTTCATAGGCGGCCTTCTCCCAGTAGAGGGCGATCTCGGGATAACCCTCGCGGGCGGCGACGCGGCCCATGGCCAGATACATGCCGACCTCGGAGCACTCGCCGTTGAAGTTGGAGCGCAGACCCTCGATGATCTCCTTCTGCACCTCTTCGGGCACGTCCGCGCCGAAGCTCTTGCCGACGCCGACGACGTGCTCGGCAGCCCAGCTCATCTCACCGCTCTGCTCGACGAACTTGTCGGCAGGGGCCTTACATACGGGGCAAAACTCGGGAGCGGCCTCGCCCTCGAACACATAACCGCAGATGCTGCAAACCCATTTCTTCATAATGATAAACCTCCTGATTGAAATTTCAGAATGCGTGCGCCGCAATGCGGCGATCTTCCAATGGCAGAATACCATGCCCCGCGATTTTTGTAAAGCAAAAAACGGATGGGAATTGTCGAAAACCCGGTTGCGCAGACCGGAAAAGCACGGTATAATAGGGTTGTGATGTTATGTGAACCAAGCAAAAAGGAGTGTTGTTTATGAAACGCCGACTGTTTTCTTTGCTGATCGTCCTGACGCTGATGCTCGCGCTGATCCCCGGCGCGCAGGCGTGGGACGGCGAGACCGACTGGCAGGACGCCTACCGCGCGTTTCTGCTCGAGGAGGGCTTCCGCGAAACCGGACGCGCCTACAGCGACAGCGCGGACTATCCGATCCGCTTCTCACTCTATGATCTCGACGGCGACCTGCGCCCGGAGCTGCTGCTGCGCGACCCGATGCGCGCCATGGCGCAGGAGCCCTACGACGTTTACACCGTGCGAAACGGCGATGAGATCGACTACGTCGGCCGCATCGGGATCCGCGGCGGCGCGCTGCACTATGCCCCCGGCCGGGGACACGACGGCGTGTTCTCCTACGACGGCTCGCTCGGCTATTACACCGGCTGGTACTACACGATGGCGGACGGCACGCTCGTGACGCAGCGCGTGATGGAGGCCGTGATCGAGGATAACCGCATCACCGAGACGTGGGTCACCGCCGACGCGGGGCTGAAGGCGGCGTTCTCCGCGGCCTACGACGGGCCTGTGACGAAATACACGAGCAAAAACGCCCTCCCCTCCTTCTCGATCGCGGAGATCGAGGCGCTCGGCTGGGACGTTTTCCTCGCCGGCAGCTGCGGCGTGGATCATTTTCTCGACGTCGGGATGACCGACTGGTTTGCCTACAGCGCAGGCTGGGCGGCCGAGCGGAAGATCGCCCTCGGCACCGCGGCGGGCGTCTTTACGCCGGAGGGCAGCTGCACCCGCGCGCAGATGGTCACGTTCCTCTGGCGGCTCATGGGCGAGCCGGAGGCGGAGGCGGAAAGCGCCTTCGTGGATGTGGACGCGGGGGAATACTACGCCGAGGCCGTCGCCTGGGCGACGGAGACGGGCGTGACGAAGGGCGTTTCCAAGACGCGCTTTGCCCCGAACGCCGCGATCACGCGCGGTCAGGCGGTGACGCTGCTGTGGCGTCTCGCCGGGGAGCCGGAGACGGAGGCGGAGAGCCCCTTCGAGGACGTGCCGGCGGAGCGCTATGATTCCGGCGCCGTAGCATGGGCTGCCGAGCAGGGCGTGACAAACGGCGTGTCCGCAACGCGCTTTGCGCCCGACGACGCGTGCACCCGCGCGCAGATCGTCGCGTTCCTCTACCGCGCGTCTGACGCGCTGACAACCGAACAGGAGGTTTGACCGATGCTGTATTTTCTCAATGACTATTCCGAGGGCGCGCACCCGCGCGTGCTGCAGGCCCTGAACGGCACGAATCTCGAATCCACCGTCGGCTACGGCAAGGACGCATACTGCGAGAAGGCGGCAGACCGCCTGCGCGAGGTGTTCGTCTGCCCGGAGGCGGACGTGCATTTTCTCGTCGGCGGGACGCAGACGAACCTCGTCGCCGCGGCAGCGTTCCTGCGCCCGTGGGAGGCGATCATCGCCGCTGAGAGCGGCCACGTCGCCGTGCACGAGACCGGCGCGATCGAGGCGACGGGACACAAGGTCTTCGTCATGCCGGGCGAGGACGGCAAGCTCACGCCCGATCTGATCCGCAGCGCCGTGGCGGAGCACCAGACCGGCGTGGAGGAGCACATGGTCCTGCCGCGCATGGTCTATGTCTCCGACTCGACCGAGTTCGGCACGATCTATACCCGCGCAGAGCTGCAGGCGCTGCACGATACCTGCCGCGAGCTCGATCTGCTGCTCTATCTCGACGGGGCGCGCATGGCGGCGGCGCTCACGGCGGAGGGCAATGACCTGAAGCCCGAGGATTTTGCCGAGCTGTGCGACGCGTTCTACGTCGGCGGAACGAAAAACGCCCTGCTCTTCGGCGAGGCGCTCGTGATCGTGAACGACGCGCTCAAGCCCTTCGTGCGAAACGTGATCAAGCAGCGCGGCGGCATGCTCGCGAAGGGACGTCTGCTCGGCGTGCAGTTCGAGGCGCTGTTTCGCGACGAGCTCTGGCTCGAGACGGCGCGCCACGCCAACGCCATGGCGCAGAAGCTCACCGAGGGGCTCAAATCGATGGGCGTGGCGCTCTATATGGAGTCTCCCACAAACCAGGTCTTCCCGATCTTCCCGAACCGCACCGTGGAGGCGCTGCGAAAGGGCTTCGCCTTCGATTTCATCGCCCCGGCGGAGAACGACCGCTCGGTCATCCGCTTCTGCACCTCCTGGGCAACGCCGGAGGAGAACGTGGATTTCCTGCTCTGCGCGATCAGAGCGCTGATGGGAAAAGACGAATAAACAGCAAAGCGCGAGGCAAAAAGCCTCGCGCTTTTGTGTAAATACCGGCCCTACGGCAGAGGATCAGCCATTGCCAATTCGCCGGAATCCGTTCGTTAATTCAGATCATCCCTGCACGGGCCGCCGAGGGCGTCGGCCCCTTCGACGCACCATCTGAAACAGAGCGTAGGGCGGGGACCTGTGCCCCGCCGGTGCACCGGCAGAGAATGCGGCGGCCCACAGGTGGCCGCCCTACAGTGGGTATGGTGCGGGATCGCCCAAGATTGGCAATGAAATCGGTTCGGTCTGCGCGGGCGGATGATATCCGCCCCTACGGTGGTGCGGTGCCTCGTAGGGGACGGCGTCCTCGACGTCCCGGCAGAACGCGCTGAAATCATTGCCATTCCCGGGTGAACCTCGTCAGCAGTGAAATATGCCGTAGGGGCGACCTGCCCCTCCCCTACGGCAGAATCCAACATTTGCATTCTGTAACCAGCTCGTTCTGTCTGCTAATACAACTCCTCGAATCGGTCGCCAACGTACTGCTGTACCAGTTCGCGCACGTCCGGGCGATCCGGGAGGTTGATGTGCTTCCCCTTCGGCTGCTGATAGCTCAGGCTGTTCTGATACCGTTTTTTCGGGCGCGTGATGGCACAGACGATCATTCTGCCTGTGACATTTTTGAAGCTGTCAATCGTCATGACCGCAGAGCCGACAAATGCGGCCTCCTCCCATGTGAGCTCCCGCAGCTTGATCCGCCCGAAATAGAGATATTCCTTCACGCCGGTATCGTCCACCGTCCACACCTGACAGAACATCGGGAGATACAGCAGCAGTGCGATGCCGAACAGCAGGAAGCTTAGTTCAAATGTTGCACCGTCCCGAAGGTAGTCAATTCCTGAAAAGATCACGCATCCCAGGCCGACCGCTGCGAAGATGGCGATTGCCATTCTCGCCAGCTGTTTTTGATCCGGACTCGGTTCGATTCGCATAAGGCGTCCTCTCCTGATTTCAGCGCAATACGGCTCAGCCGGTCATGACCCAGCTGCCCTCGATCTGCGCGTTTCTGACGAACGGGACGAATCTGGTCTCCAGATTGAAGCCCTCGCTGGCGCCGGAGATCTTCTCCTTCAGGGCAGAGAGCGTTTCGCCCTCGCCGAAGGCGCAGAGGCGGCTGAAGATCTTTGCCATGATCTCGAGATCCTGTCCGGTCGTGCTCTCGCGCCCCTGCAGGGCGGAGTCGGACGAGAGGATCACATTGAGCTCGACGCCGCGGTCGGAGATCGCGGAGCGCAGATACTGCGCGAGGCTCACCACCGCGTCGCGCGGCGTGGGCGTGGTGCTCATCTGCGCGGAGAAGCCGAGCTCCGCCGTGGTGTCCGGCAGCTGCATATAGGAATAGGCGATCTCGTCGAAGCCCATATCCGCGAGCTCGCGGCTGAGACTGCCGAGATATTCGCGCAGGCTCGTGCTGTAGGGATCGACCCAGCCGCCGGAGCCGTCGGCATAGGGATCGCCGGCGGCGGTCTTGAGCGCCATGGCTGCATAGCGCTCCGCCATGAGCGAATCGACGCAGGCGCTCACGACCGCGACGAAGCGCATGTCGTGATACTCCGCCTTGAGATCGCGGATGGACTCGGCGATCTCGCGCGTGCCGTTGACCTCGAAGGACTCCGCGAGCGCGACGCTCGACTTCCACGCGAGCGAGCCGGAGGGCGGCTTCATCTGCAGGACGAGCGCGTTGCCCTTGGCGGCCGCAACCTGCTGCGCGGCGGCGGCGAGCGTCTCTGGCGTGATGGAGTCCGCCGTGAGATACTTCCCGCGCAGCGGCTCGAGATTCTGCCCCGCCGAGGAGATCAGGGAGGCATAGTCCGGCTCATCATACACCAGCTCCGCGGGATAGACCGTGGGCGTCGGCGCGGCGGCGTCCTCGGCGGTAATGCGCTCGCCGAGCATGGGAAAGAGCACATGCACGCCGTCCTTGTCGTAGACGATGTATTTGTGGAAGGAGTAAATGAGCAGCACCGCGAGGAACAGCAAAATGCCGATCACCGTGAGCACGGTGCGCCAGACCCCTCCCCAACCGCGCCGCCGGGCACGATAAACATCGGGATGGTTAGATGCCATAAGATAAAAACCTCAAATCAGAGTGGAGTTAGGAGTGTGGAGTGTGGTATCGCCTGACGGCGATCATTTGAAATTTCAAATGTTTGCGGAGCAAACACTTTTAAACTCCACACTCAACACTCCACACTCCACACTTATTCTTCTTCCAGCGCCATCATTTGCTCGACGCGTCTGGCATGTCTTCCGCCCTCGAAGTCGGTGTCGAGGAAGGTATCGACGATCTTGAGCGCGAGACCGGGGCCGACGACGCGCGCGCCGAGGGCGAGGATGTTCGCGTCGTTGTGGCGGCGGGTCATCTCGGCGGAGAAGCAGTCGCCGCAGAGCGCGGCGCGCACGCCGTGGATCTTGTTGGCGGAGATGGAGATGCCGATGCCGGTGCCGCAGATGAGGATGCCGCGCTCGCACTCCCCGGCGGCGACGGCTCTGCCCACGGCAGCGCCATACTGCGGATAATCGCAGCTGTCAGCGGTGTAGGTGCCGAAGTCCTTGTATTCCAGACCTCTGGCCTCCAGATGCTTCATAATCTCCTGCTTCAGGGCAAAGCCCCCGTGATCGGAACCGATTGCAATCATGATTATTACCTCGCTTGTATAGGATAGATTGAAATAGTTAGGAGTGAGGAGTTAGGAGTTAGGAGTTGCTCATATTTGTCATTCTGAGCGAAGCACGAAGTGCGGAGTCGAAGAATCTTGGCTGAGCAGTAAGGCAGACGCGGGATGTTCTCTTTTGCTGCGCTGCCAAGATCCTTCGACAAGCTCAGGATGACAAAGCAGAAACTGCGCAACAACCACTTGTTAACTCCTAACTCCTCACTCCTAACTCCTAACTCGTTAAAACGGCCAGCTTGGGAACCACTTGAGCGCCTTCCAAGTATAGTTCCTCGAAACCTCCACGCCTGTGAGCACCGGGTAGAACGCGGCGAAGAGCGCGAGGCTGACGCCGGTGAAGGCGTACATCCAGCGGATGTGCCCTCGGGCCCGCATATCGTCGAAGACGGCGCAGAGCGCGAGGACGAGGAAGACCACCGCCGCGAAATAGTGATACGCGAACGTGAGGCGCGACACGAGAATCCACGGCACGAGCTGCGCAAGATAGCCGACGACGATGAACACCGCGCGGCGGTCGCGCTTGCGGATCGAGCGGACGATCAGATACACGACGCTCACCAGCCCCGCCCACGTGAGCAGCGGGTTCGTGAACGCGCCGATGGTCTCGACCGTGCCCTCGCCGTACTCGAGATAATAGAGGATCGGGCGGATATCAAAGAGCCACTGCCACCAGCTGGAGGAATAGGGATGCTCGGCGATGAGCCCGGCGTGATACGTGAACATGAACGACTGGTTTTCCAGAACGGTCTTGAGATAGTCCTTTGTGAAATACATGCCCGGCGCGGTCAGCCCCTTGGCGAGACCGTAGGGCGTGTAGCTGAGATAATAGATGAGCGCGGGCGCGAGCACAAACCAGACGAGGCAGAACCCGACGTTCAGCACGAAATCCTCAAAGCAGCGCTTCTGCCAGGACTGGCCCCTGGCGTCGTGGAAGCGGTAGAGCCACGCGATGACCCAGAGCACGCCGAGCCCCGCGCCGGCATAGAGGCACGTCCACTTGCTCGCGGCGCCGAGGCCGAAGAACACGCCCGCGAGCGCGAGGTCGCGCCAGTTATCACTGTCATACCAGCTCCAGAAGAAGAGGTACATGAGCAGGATGAAGAACACGCCGTAGGTGTCGATCGTGGCGATGCGCGTCTGCGCGAAGTGCATGAAGTCAAAGGCGAAGATCGCCGTACCGCACAGGGCGATGCGGTCATCCCCGAACAGCTTGCGGATCAGCTGCCACATGACCGGCAGCATCAGCACGCCGAAGAGCACGCCCATGAAACGCCAGCCGAAGGGGTTGACGCCGAAGATCGTGAGCCCCAGCGCAATGATGAGCTTGCCGAGCGGCGGGTGCGAGACCTCGTAGGGCTTGATGAGCCGCAGATGCTCCAGCGCGGTGCGCGCGTGGTAGATCTCGTCGAAATACGTGCTGTTGCGCCAGGTGGATTCCTCCGGCACGCTCATCGGCTCGTCGCAGAGCGCCTCGGCGCCCTCCTGCACGGAGATATCCGAGGGGCTGACGCGAAGCCCGTTCACGTCAAAAAACGCCATCTCGCCGAGCTCGATGTCCTCCTCGCCGTCGGGATTGGCGTAGAGCACGACGGTGTCGGTCGTGAGATCCTGCGACGGGTCGGTGAGCTCCGCGTCGCGCCATTTGAAGACGTCGCGATAGGTGTGCGGCAGCGTGCCGACGAGGAGCTCCTCCCCATCCTGCACGATGGTCATCTGCGCTTCGCCTGTGTTGAGCCCCGCGAAATAGAACACGCGGCCAAGGGGAACCTCGCTGTCAAAATGAATCTCCACGCGCTCGCCGTTCGGCAGGGCGTAATACGTCTCGGGCGCGGAGGTATCGCCGAGATTGAGAAAGGCGATGAGCGCATATGCTGCCGTGAGCGCGAGGATCGGCCACGGCTTCATGGTTCGCTTCTCCACCGAGGCGGGGACGGCCTTCTTGCCGCGCTTTGATTTTTTGCTCGGCAGATCGTAGTTTTCTCCGATCAGACCGAGGATGAAAAACAGCACCACGAACGTGATCGCGAGCACCGGGAAGAGATAAGTCAAAGGATTCAAGCTTTCTGCGCATCCTTTCCGAAAAAGTGGTACAATCCTAGATGTACTATTATAGTACAAATGCCCGCTGCTTGTCTACCTTCCGGCAAAAAAGTTCGGGTGAAAAAACGCCTTGGAACACTTGACATAATGTTGAAATGTCGCTAGAATAATATGGTGATATTTTATGCGGAGTGTGGAGACTTCGCTTGAAATATTTGACACTTTCCCGACGGGGTCACCCCGTCTTTCCGAATGTAAAAGAGATCTGACGAGAATGGAGGAATCATACCCGCAATGCTGAACACCATCATTTGGGTGGTCGCTGTCATCGCAGCGCTCGTGATCGGTTTTATCCTGGGCGTTGCTTATCGTAAAAAGGTCGCCGAGGCGGAGATCGCCGGAGCGGAGGAAGAGGCCAAGCGCATCATCAACGACGCCATCAAGAGCGCCGAGAGCAAGAAGCGCGAGGCGCTGGTGGAGGCCAAGGAGGAGATCCACCGCAACCGCACCGAGTTCGAAAAGGAAGAAAAAGCCCGCCGCAGCGAGCTGCAGAAGCAGGAACGCCGTCTGCAGCAGAAGGAGGAAACGCTCGACCGCAAGACCGACGCGCTCGATCGCAAGACCGACTCCCTCAACCAGCGTCTCGCCAACGTAGAGGCGCAGCAGAACGAGATCAAAGCGATCAAGAAAACCCAGCAGGAACGTCTGGAGGAAATCTCCGGCTACACCATCGAGGAGGCGAAGGCCTACCTCATCGAGAGTCTCGAAAACGAAGTCGTGCACGAGAAGGCCGCCAAGATCAAGGAGATCGAGAGCCAGCTCAAGGACGAATCCGAAGCCATGGCGCGCGAGATCATCGGCACCGCCATCCAGCGCTGCGCCGCCGACCACGCGAGCGAGGTCACCGTCTCGGTCGTTCCCCTGCCGAACGACGAGATGAAGGGCCGCATCATCGGCCGCGAGGGCCGCAACATCCGCGCCATCGAAACGCTCACGGGCTGCGATCTGATCATCGACGATACGCCCGAGGCGATCACCGTCTCCAGCTTCGACCCGGTCCGCCGCGAGGTGGCGCGACTGGCGCTCGAAAAGCTCATTCAGGACGGCCGCATCCACCCCGCCCGCATCGAGGAGATGGTGGCGAAGGCCCAGAAGGAGGTCA
>CAMJHX010000035.1 GCA_946405655.1 uncultured Clostridia bacterium | reverse complement strand
GGCGCAATGCCGATCTCGTCGCGCCAGATGTTAAACGCCTCGTCGTCGTCCACATAGACAGAGGGATAGAGCTTGTCCGGATCGATCTCCAGCCACTCCGGGCTCGTGAGAAACTCCCAGCACCACGCGATCGCCTCATGCTTGAAGTAATCGCCGAAGGAGAAGTTGCCGAGCATCTCAAAATACGTGCCGTGGCGGCTCGTTTTGCCGATGTTCTCAATATCGCCGGTTCGAATGCACTTCTGGCAGGTGCAGACGCGATGGCGCGGCGGCTCCTGCTCGCCCTTGAACCAGGGCTTCATCGGCGCCATGCCGGAGTTGATGAGCAGCAGCGACTGGTCGTGCTGCGGGATGAGCGAAAAGCTGGGCAGACGCAGATGACCCTTCGATTCAAAGAAGCTCAGGAACTTCTCGCGCAGCTCATTCAGGCCGTAAGGTTTCATAGTGTTTCCTCCTGTAAAAAACAAAAACCCCGCCCCATACTACAGGGGCGAGGATCATATACTCGCGGTACCACCCTGATTATCCGCAAGCGCGGATATCTCGTGTCGCCCGATAACGGGAGCGCCCCGCCCGGTCTCCCGGGAGGCTCGGAAAGCGGCTGCCGTGACGTCCGCCGAGGGGCTTCCACCGTCCCCCTCTCTCTGAAGGCGTCCTGCCGCGGCTCTTCTTTCGTCAAAGCCGGATAACAAATGTTATTTTAGCACAGAATCGGAAGAAGTCAAGACAGGAAAAAGCGTGCCGCCAGAGCGACACGCTTTTCTTTCGTTTGGTTTGCGATTACTTCGCAGCGGCCTTCTGCTTGGAGAAGGTCTGGATGCCTTCGATCACGAGGATGATGGCGAGCACGAACATCGCAGCAGCGAAGACGAGCTGGAACACATGACCCCAAACAGGACCGGTGGTCGCAACATTTTCAGCAAAGGTGCCGGAAGCAAGCCCCTTCACCTTGGCGATGATGGTCAGGCACAGCTGCGTCAGCGTGGCGCAGAGCATGAAGATCATCGGGATGATGAACATCTTGTTGTTCTTGCCCACGTTGCCGAGCCAGGCGGCGACGGCCATCAGAGCAAGGCCGGCGAGCAGCTGGTTGGCAGCGCCGAACAGACCCCAGATCTGGCTGAGGGACAGACCGCCGAGGGTGCAGCCCACGATGACCATGAACAGGGTGCCGAAGAGCGGATAAGCCAGGACCTTGCGGATGCCCTTGGCGTCCTTGTAGCTCTTCTCGCCTTCCTTCAGGAACAGCTCGGAGAACATGTAGCGGCTCAGACGCGTGCCGGAGTCGAGGGAGGTCAGCGCGAAGACGGAGACCGCCAGCGTCAGCAGCGCGTAGATGGTCTTGTAAACCGAAGTGGTGTCAGCACCGAACATGGTGGCAATACCACCGGCGAACGCAGCGGAGGGAGAACCGAACGGGTTGTCCGCGCCGGTCCACTTTTCGAAGACCATGCCGACAGCGATCAGGGAGATGATACCGAGGGCAGACTCGATGAGCATGGCGCCGTAGCCGATGGGCTTGGCGTGCGCTTCGTTGTCGAGCTGCTTGGCCGTGGTGCCGGAGGCGATCAGGCTGTGGAAGCCGGAGCAGGCGCCGCAGGCAACGGTGATGAACAGAGCCGGGAACAGCGTGTTGCCGTTGGCCAGCTTCCAGCCGGTGAAGGCAGGAATGGTAAAGGTGGCGTTCTTGGTGAAAGCAGCAAAGATGATGCCGAAAACAGCAATGAGCATCATGGCATACAGCAGATAGCTGCTGAGGTAATCACGAGGCTGCAGCAGGATCCACACGGGAACCAGAGAAGCGATCGTGATGTAGAGACCGATGAGCACGATCCAGGTGGTGCGGTTGAACGCAAGACCGACCTTCAGGCCGAGCACGACGACCGCAACGATGCCGATCAGACCAAGGATGGTGGCGGGCAGAGTGCCCATGCCGGCGCGGTTCGTGAGCAGGCCGTAGATGATGGCGAGCACGATGAACAGCATGGAGATCATAGCCGTGGTCTCGTTGCCGGTGACGGCAGCGCCGGTGGTGATGACGGAGGCCGCCTCGTTGGACATGAAGGTGCCGGCCACGACGTTCACGAAGGACGCGATGACGAGGATCAGAACCAGCAGCGCGAAGATGAGGAAGAGGGTCTTGGCCTTCTTGCCCATGGTGTCGCCGATGATCTCGCCGACGGACTTGCCCTCATGACGGGTGGAAGCGAACAGGGCGCCGAAGTCATGGACGCCGCCGACAAAGATGCCGCCCAGGACGCACCACAGGAAAACGGGGACCCAACCGAACACCGCCGCCTGGATGGGACCGTTGATGGGGCCTGCGCCCGCGATGGACGAGAAGTGGTGGCCCATCAGGACCGCCGGCTTGGCCGCGACGTAGTCGACGCCGTCGGTCATGGTGTGTGCGGGGGTCGGACGCTTGGGATCGACGCCCCACTGCTTTGCAAGCCAGGAGCCATAAGTCACATAGCCGATGACAAGCAGGACGATAGCTGCAAGAATAATCAATACAGCAGTCATTTTTCTCACTCTCCTACTCTTGTAGATGATATATTGCTCAGGAGCTTTTTCAGGTCGCGCCCGTGGCGGTTAACGGTGACGCGGCCGGTCGAAAGCTCGATTGCACCAAGTCTTAAATTGCTCCAGCCCTGGATGCCGTGCTTGTAGCCCTTGCTGCGGTTCGTGCGCCGCACGAGCTTTTGCGCATCCTCGGGAAGCATATCCGTCAGGAAGATCACCGTCACATCGCTGTTGCGGTGGTTCTCGCCCGGATGAATCTGCGGCATGGCGAGATCCCACGCCGTTTCGATCCGGTTGGAAACGCTTTCCGCCGTCAGCGCGTCCTCCGCCGAGAAATAGACGAACTCGTTGCTGTCCATCTCCCAGAGCTTGGCGGACTTGATGAGCAGATAGCTCTCGCCGTGGCTGTGGAACTCCGCTGCCGCCTGAAACGGCGCCGGCGGTGCTTCACACAGATCATAATAACTTGTATAGGAACGGAGCAGACGCTCCAGCGCTTCCTGCGGCGACATGCGATTCTATCCTTTCCTCCAAATTCCGAATGCTATTCTAGTACTTTCTGCACAAGAATGCAAGTAAATTTTGAAGATTATTTAACAATGCGAAGACGAACTGGCATATTTTAGGACATCGGAGCGAAATTCGTTAAACAGAACGCACGGCCGACTCCTGCTCCGGCGGGCGCTCATAGCCGATTTTCGCCTGCGGGCACGCCTTTTTCAGCGCGGCCAGCAGCGCCTTGCTCATGCGCTCGGTGGCAACGCGGATCTGCGCGAGCTCCTGCTCCTCTGCCCCGCAGACGACGACGCTCTCCATCGGCAGCCCCTGATTGCAGCAGCCCATGCGGGCGTTCACAAGCTCCACGCGGCGGAAGCAGCGCGTGATCGCGGCGAGCGGAAGATAGTAGACCTTGCGGCCTACCTTGAAGAAAAAGTGCGTCGCGCCGAGCCTGGCGGGCGCAAAATCCTCCGCCTGCGCATATTCCTGCTCCAACACCGTCTTTTCAACGGCTTCGGATTCCGATTGCAGAGAAATGTATTTCATAAGATACCAGCCTTTCTGAGACGGCACACCTTGTGCATTATCCTTATTAATTCTATATATTAGCACTTTAGCGAACAAAATACAATGCTTTTGGCGTTCTATTTGACAATCGGATGATTGAAATATTTTAATAAGATTGTCAGCGGATTCACAGACGTTACAGCAAAAGTGTATGAATCCAAAACGATTGACAATCCGGTCGAATCCTGTTAGAATGAGATGTCTCAATTGGAAGTCTTTTGAAAGTCTTTCGAAGCAGGATGCGACCGCTCTCTCCGAGAGCCAAGGCCACACGGACAGCCGGGTCGAATGCCGAAAAACCGCAGCGCGGTTGGCAACTTCTGTTGCCTTATTGATGGAGTTAAAAGCTCAAGTTTTGCAGTTGGTCACTTGATAACCAAGCCTTGTGAAATGGTCAATAAGAGTAGTAAAAGTATCTATGCTATATAGACTCTCAAAGACTAAAATGAAAACTTCTCCCTGCCGGGGCGTATTCGCATACGCTGTCGGCGGGATGTTTCGCAAGCGCTCGGTGATCGGACCGGGCGCTTTTGCTGTTTCTCGATCAGGTTTCGCGCGGAGAGGAAGAGTTATGGACAAAAACAAGAAAATCATTGAGCTGAAGAACATCTCGAAATCCTATGATGGCGTGACGGTGCTCGACAACATCCAGCTGCACATCTATGACAACGAGTTTTTGACGCTGCTGGGTCCCTCCGGCTGCGGCAAGACCACGACGCTGCGCATGATCGGCGGCTTTGAGACGCCGGACACCGGCGACGTGCTCTTCCTCGGCGAGCGGATCAACGATCTGCCGGCGCACAAGCGCAACGTCAACACCGTGTTTCAGCGCTATGCCCTCTTCCCGCACCTGAACGTGTTCGACAACGTCGCCTTCCCGCTCAAGGAGAAAAAGGTGCCGCGCGAGGAGATCGAGGAAAAAGTGACGGAGATGCTCAAGCTCGTGAAGCTCACCGGCTTTGAAAAGCGCAACGTGACGAATCTCTCCGGCGGTCAGCAGCAGCGCGTCGCCATCGCGCGCGCCCTCGTGAGCCGCCCGCAGGTGCTCCTGCTCGACGAGCCGCTCGGCGCGCTCGATCTCAAGCTCCGCAAGGACATGCAGCAGGAGCTCAAGAGCATCCAGAAGGCCACCGGCATCACCTTCATCTTCGTCACGCACGATCAGGAGGAGGCGCTGAGCATGTCGGACACGATCGTCGTCATGTCCGACGGCCGCATCCAGCAGATCGGCACGCCGACGGATATTTACAATGAGCCGAAGAACGCCTTCGTCGCGGACTTCATCGGCGAGAGCAACATCGTCGACGGCATCATGCGCGAGGACTTCAAGGTCACCTTCTCCGGCCACACCTTTGAGTGCGTGGACAAGGGCTTTGCGAAAAATGAGCCTGTGGACGTCGTGGTGCGTCCCGAGGACGTGGACATTGTTCCGCTCGAGAAGGGCATGCTGCAGGGCCTCATCACGAGCGTGACCTTTATGGGCGTGCACTATGAGATCATCGTGGACATCAACGGCTTCAAGTGGATGATCCAGACGACGGATTTTGCCGCCGAGGGCGAGAAGGTCGGCATCTTCATCGAGCCCGACGCGATCCACATTATGAAAAAGTCCGAGTACTCCGGCATGTTCGGCGACTACTCCTCCTACAGCATGGAAATGGACGAGCTGAGCGTCGTGGAAAGCGAGGACGAGGAATGAAAGGTCACAGAAACTCCGTGACCCGGATGGCACTCGCCCCCTACTCGGTCTGGGCGCTGCTGTTCATTCTGGTCCCGCTGGTGTTCGTGGCGTATTACGCGTTCACGGACAACAACATGCACTTTACTCTCGACAACATCACGAAGTTCTTCACCGCCAAGAGCACCGTCACGGGCGACAACGGCGAGACGCTGCAGGTGCGCACCTACATGGTGATCTTCTGGCGCTCGGTAAAGCTCGCCGTGATCTCCACGATCGTGTGCCTTTTGATGGGCTACCCCATCGCCTACATCATCGCCCGCGCGCGGCCGAAGGTGCAGAAGACGATCATCACGCTCATCATGATCCCGATGTGGATGAACTTCCTGATCCGCACCTACGCCTGGATGACGATCCTGCAGGACACGGGTCTGCTCAACAACCTCCTTGCAAATCTCCATCTCGGACGAATGCACATCATCGGCACGGAGAGCGCCGTCGTGATCGGCATGGTCTACGACTATCTGCCCTATATGATTCTGCCGATCTATTCCATCATGGCAAAGCTCGACACGCGCCTGCTCGAGGCGGCGCATGATCTCGGCTGCAACAACATCTCCACGCTGCGCCGCGTGGTCTTCCCGCTGAGTCTGCCGGGCGTGGTCTCCGGCGTGACGATGGTGCTGATTCCGTCGATCAGCACATTCTATATCTCTCAGAAGCTCGGCAACGGCAAGTTTTTCCTCATCGGCGACGCGATCGAGGGTCAGTACGTGGCGAACAATCTCCACTTTGCCGCAGCCATTGCCTTCATCCTGATGGTCATTTTGCTGATTGCTATGGCGCTCATGAAGCGCTATACCGACAGCCGCGTAGCGGGAGGTGTGTGAGATGAAAATGAAGCCTGCCGCAAAGATCTATACCGCGCTCATCTTCCTGTTTCTCTTCGCGCCGATCGCGATCCTGCTCGTGTTCAGCTTCAACGCCACGAAGAGCCTGAGCGTGTTTTCCGATTTCTCGGTCAAGTGGTACCGGGAGCTGTTTAAGGACGAGGAGACGCTGCGCGCGCTGCAGAACACGCTGGTGCTCGCGGTGACCGCCTCGATCATCTCCACCGTCATGGGCACCGCCGCCGCCGTGGGCATCCACCGCCTGCGCCGGAGATATCTCAAGACCGCCTATGACACGGTGACGAACATTCCGATGATGAACCCCGATATCATCACCGGCATCTCCCTGATGCTCATGTTCGTCTTCGTGGGACGTCTGTTCGGGCTGAGCACGAGTCTCAGCTTCTGGACGATGCTCATCGCGCACATCACATTCTGTCTCCCCTATGTCATTTTGCAGGTGCTGCCGAAGCTGCAGCAGATGGACCCGTCTCTGCCGGAAGCCGCAATGGATCTCGGCTGCACGCCGCTGCGCGCGTTCTTCCGCGTGGAGGTGCCGGAGATCCTCCCCGGCATCATCACGGGTCTGATGATGGCCTTCACCCTGTCGCTCGACGACTTTGTCATCAGCTACTTCACGCAGGGCAACGGCTTCCAGACGCTGCCGATCCGCATCTATAACATGACGAAGAAGACCGTCACGCCGAAGATGTACGCCCTTGCGACGATCATCTTCTTCACGATCCTCGCGCTGCTGCTGCTGACAAACCTCGTGGACGAGGATGACAGCCGCCGCATGAAGGAAGCCCGCAGCGCCAAGCGCGCCGCAAAAGGCAAAAAGCCCCGCGGCGACAGCAACAAGCGCGGCATGGCGATCGTGGGCGCGATTCTCGGTCTCACGATCATCATCATCGCCGCCATCGGCATCACGCGCCCGAAGCCCGTGGAGCTGAACGTCTACAACTGGGGCGAATACATCTCCGACGGCTCGGAGGACACGCTCGACACGATCAAGGCCTTCGAGGACTGGTATCTTGAGGAATACGGCTACCCGGTGAAGGTCAACTATGAGACCTACGCCTCGAATGAGGACATGTATGCCAAGCTCAAGAGCGGCGCCGTGAGCTACGATCTTGTGATCCCCTCGGACTACATGATCGCGCGCATGGCGGCGGAGGACATGCTCGTGCCGCTCAACTACGCGAACATCCCGAACTATGAGTACATCTCTGAGAGCTTCCGCGGTCTCTACTACGATCCGGACGACATGTACACCGTGCCGTATACCTACGGCGTGGTCGGCGTGATCTACGACGCCAACCAGGTGGACGAGGCGGACATCGGCACATGGGATCTCATGTGGAACGAGAAGTACGCCGGCAAAATTCTGCAGTTCAACAACTCCCGCGACGCGTTTGCCACCGCGATCTACCGCGCGGGCAACGATGTAAACTCCATGGATCACGCCGTGTGGGATGACGCCCTGCAGATGCTCGCCGAGCAGCATCCGCTCGTGAAGAGCTACGTCATGGACGAAATTTACAACATGATGGAGTCCGGCGAGGCCGCGATCGCCGCCTACTACGCGGGCGACTACTTCACCATGATCGACTCGCAGTCGGACAACGTGGATCTGCAGTTCTATTATCCCGAGCCGACCAACTTCTTCGTCGACGCCATGTGCATCCCGAAGGGCTGCCAGCATCAGGAGCTGGCGGAGATCTTCATCAACTTCATGCTGAGCGAAGAGCCCGCCGTCGCGAACGCGGAGTACATCTACTACGCGAGCCCGAACAGCCTCGTCTACGAGAACGAGGACTACATCGACGAGATGGGCGAGGAGACGATGGAGATCCTCTATCGCTTCACGGACGAGTTCTCCGACATGTTCAACCAGTACGCCTACCGCAATCTGGATCAGGAAACGCTGGACTATGTGAATACATTGTGGGAGACCTTGAAGATTAGCTGAATTTAATTAGGAATTAGGAGTTAGGAGTTAGGAGTTAGGAGTGAAGGAAGCTTCCTCCCTATTCCTAACTCCTTTTCATCTGTCACAAAACGTGATATAATATTTAAAATCGTTGCCGTCAGGCAACACCACAATTCCTAATTCCTAATTCCTAACTCCTCACTCCTAACTTGTCAAAAAGAACATGAAAATCATTTATCAGGACAATTCTATACTGGTCTGCATCAAACCTGCTGGCGTGCTTTCTACCGACGAGCCCGGCGGGGTGCCGTCTTTGGCTCGTGAGGCGCTGGGTGATCCGAAGGCGTGTGTACGAACGGTGCATCGTTTAGACCGCGTCGTGGCGGGTCTGATGGTACTCGCGCGTACGCCGGACGCGGCGTCGAAGCTCTCCGAGCAGATCCGCGCGCACGACTTCGGGAAAACGTATCTCGCCGTCGTGCATGGCGAGCCGGATGAAATCTCCGGCACCTACCGTGATCTGCTCGACCGCGATCCGCGCGAGCGCAAGACCTTCGTGACCACAAAGCCCGGCAAGGGTGTGCAAGAGGCGATTTTGGACTACGAGGTGCTCTCAACCGGAAACGGTCTCTCGCTCGTGAAGATCTTCCTGCAGACCGGACGGACGCACCAGATCCGGTGCCAGTTTTCCAGCCGCGGCCTCCCGCTCTGGGGCGATAAAAAATACAGCACGCTCCCGGACGACGGGCCGATCGCGCTCTGGAGCCACTGCCTTCACTTCGCTCACCCGGAGACCAGCGAGATCCTCTGCTTCGAGCAGGACCCGCCGGAGATCGAGCCATGGACGAGCCTGTGGTAAAAACTCAGTCAAGCCTGTTTCAAAACAGGCTTGACTTTTTGTGTATACTGTGTATACTGTACATATACAGATTATGCAGAGGTGATGGCATGACGATCTTGCTGGACAATCAGAGCGGCGAGCCGATTTATGGGCAGATCTGCACGCAGATCCGCGATCAGATCCTCTCCGGCGCGCTCTCTGCCGACGAGCCCCTGCCCTCGATGCGGAATCTCGCGAAGGATCTGCGCATCAGCGTGATCACGACGAAGCGCGCCTACGAGGAGCTCGAGCGCGAGGGTTACATTTACACCGTGCCCGCCAAGGGCTGCTTCGTGGCGGGGCTGAACCCGGCGCTGCTACGCGAGGAGCATCTGCGGCAGCTGGAGGAAACACTCATGGAGGCGGCGCAGCTCGCCAAGCGCTGCGCGCTCACGGAGGACGACGTGCGCGAAATGCTGCACGACGCAATGGAGGAATTCAAATGAACGCGATTGAACTCAAAGGACTGAAAAAGTCCTTCCCGGACTTCACCCTCGGCCCGGTGGATCTCGCCGTGCCGGAGGGGACGATTCTTGGCCTGATCGGCGAAAACGGCGCCGGCAAGAGCACGACGATCAAGGCGATCCTGGGACTGGTGAGACCTGATTCTGGTAAGGTAATAGTAATGGGAAAGAACGTTGCCGACATGAAGGCAAATGACAAGCAGAACATCGGAGTGGCTCTTGCAGAGTCAGGATTCAGCGGGTATCTGACCGTAAATGACGTGATTGCCATTCTGAAGAACATGTATGATGACTTTGATGAGGATTACTTCCGTCATCTGTGCATCAGGTTTGACGTGCCGTTAGGCAAGGTGATCAGAGAGTTTTCAACAGGCATGAAGGCCAAGGTAAGAGTGCTGAGTGCCATCAGCCACAGGGCAAAGCTGCTGATAATGG
>CAMJHX010000034.1 GCA_946405655.1 uncultured Clostridia bacterium | reverse complement strand
CCGCGCAGCTTCTCGCTGTCGGCCTCGTTCTGCTGGCAGCCGTAGGTGTCCACCAGCGCGAGGGGCTTTGCTTCTCTCTGCTCATAAAACGCGCGCAGACGCCGGCAGATATCCAGCTGCGCATCAATGCGCTCCGGCGCGATTTCGGTTCGTTTGTAAGCCATAATGTTATCCAGTCTCCAATAATAGATGTACAGATTATATTAACATTTATGGGTGGAATTTTCAATGGAATTCCTTTATAATAGCGCAAGAAGACAAGTCGAGTTAGGAGTTAGGAGTGAGGAGTTAGGAGTTGCCCGAATCTGTCATTCTGAGCGGAGCACAAAGTGCGGAGTCGAAGAATCTTGGCAGGGCAGTACGATAGCCATTGAATAGTCTCTTTCGCTGCGCTGCCAAGATCCTTCGACAAGCTCAGGATGACAAATGGTGACTGCGCACAAACCACCTATCAACTCCTAACTCCTAACTCCTCACTCCTAACGATTTCAGGAGCTGATTACCATGCCCGATATCCAAATATTGTCCCCCCACGTTGCTGACCTCATCGCTGCCGGCGAGGTGGTGGAGCGGCCTGCTTCCGTCGTGAAGGAGCTCGTGGAAAACGCGATCGACGCCGGCGCGCGCACCGTCACGGTGGAGATCCGCGGCGGCGGCATGACGTATCTGCGCGTCACGGACGACGGCTGCGGCATGGCGCCCGAGGACGCGGGCGTCGCCTTCCTGCGCCATGCGACGAGCAAGCTGCGCGACGCGCGCGGGCTCGAGAGCATCGCGACGCTCGGCTTTCGCGGCGAGGCGCTCGCGGCCATCTCCGCCGTGAGCCATGTGGAGCTCCTGACGCGGCAGCAGGGCACGGCGAGCGGCACGCGCGTGACGCTCTCAGCCGGTGAGATCGAGGAAATGTACGAGACCGGCTGCCCCGAGGGGACGACGATGATCATCCGCGATTTGTTTTACAACACGCCCGCGCGCCTGAAATTCATGAAGTCCGACCGCGCCGAGGGCAGCGCCTGCGTGCTCGCGGCGTTCCGCTGCGCGCTGGGCCGCCCGGATATCTCCGTCCGGTGCATCCGCGACGGGGAGGAGCAGTTTTTCTCCCCCGGCGACAGCCGCATGGAGTCCTGCGTTTACAGTCTCCTCGGCCGTGATCAGGCGGCGAAGATGCTCTTCTGCGCCGGCGGCGCCGACGGCGTGAAGGTCGAGGGCTATGTCTCCTCGCCCGGCGCGGGGCGCGGCAACCGCAGCGCGCAGCATTTTTACTGCAACGGCCGCGTCATCAAGTCCGCCGCGCTCCAGTCCGCGCTGGAGCAGGCGTATAAAAACACGCTCCTCGTCGGCAAGTTCCCGGCGTGCGTGCTGTATCTCACGCTCTCCTTCGGCGCCGTGGACGTGAACGTGCATCCGGCGAAGACCGAGGTGAAGTTCACGCAGGAGAAGGCGGTCTTCGACGCGGTGTATTACGCCGTGCGCTCCGCGCTCGAGCGCGAGAGCCCCGCGGCAGCCGTGCACATCTCCGCCGGCACGCAGAAGAAGACCGAGCCGCGCGCGGATTTCTACCAGACCATGTCCGCCGCCGAATACCGCACAAAGCAAAGCGCGAGCGCCAAAAGGGAAGTGCAGTATGCCCCGCCGAAGCCCTATCCCGCGCCGGGCATTTCGACCAACACGACCTTCCGCTCGCCGACGGTCGCGCCCGCGGCGCCCGTCCGTCCGCCGATGCCAAGGCCGGTTCCCGCGCCCGCGCCGCGCCCGGAGCCGAAGAGCGCGCCCCAGCCGGTGCAGACCGCGCTCGAGACCTTCGAGGAAAAGGCGCCCGCCGCTGTGCCCGAGCAGAAGGCGCGCATCATCGGCGAGGCGATGAACGCCTACATCCTCATCGAAAAGGGCGACACGCTCCTCTTGATCGACAAACACGCCGCGCACGAGCGCATCAACTTTGACCGCCTGCAGAAGCAGACGGATCCCCTCATGAGCCAGACGCTGCTGTCTCCCGTGCCGTTCTCCCCGGGCGGGACGGACGCCGAGGTGCTGCGTATGCATGCCGATTCGCTCGAGCAGATGGGCTTTGAGATTGAGCCTCTCAGCGGCGATGACTTCATGATCCGCGCCGTGCCGGAGATCATGTCCGAGAAGGACGCCGCCGCCGCGCTCGAGGAGATCTGCCGCGACCTCCGCCACGGCGGAGAGCTCGACGTGCACGCCGCGCGCGACGAGATTCTCAAGACCGTCGCCTGCAAGGCGGCGATCAAGGCCGGGTGGAACACCGCGCCGCAGGAGCTGCTGCCCCTCGCGGAGGCGGTCCTCTCGGGCGAGGTCAAATACTGTCCCCACGGCCGCCCCGTCGCCGTCACGCTCACGCGAAAAGAGCTCGACAAGCTGTTTTTAAGGATTGTGTAAAGAGCCGTTGGGGTTGCCCGCAATCCACATGCGCATTCATTCAGACGCCGTAGGGCGGTTCCTTGGGGCCGCCGGGAGCAATTCAGAAGTTACGGCGGCAGCAAGCTACCGCCCTACGGTTCTCTTTCCGTGCGAAGCATCATCTGCGGGGCCCCTACAGCAAATTTGAGATCCAGCGGATGCGCCGTAAAACGGCGCGTGTCTGGACTGCTCCCTGCCGGGACGTCGAGGACGCCGTCCCCTACGACGGCGATCGGATCGCTCTCAATAAAAAAGACGCAAGGCAAAACGCCTTGCGTCTTTTTTTGACCGGAACTTTTATCTGCTTCCCTTGGTCTGAAGTACCTGCACGCCGTGCATGATGATCTCGCCGGCGAGGGTGGCCATCTCCTCGGTGGTCTCCTTCATGCCGGAATTGATCCAGCGCAGGGCGAGCGCCAGATTGCCCGAGATGATGAAGGCGCAGAAATAGTCCAGCAGCGTCGGATCGTTGTTCGGGTAGAAATGCGCCACGAAGTCATAGAGATGATCGTCGCGCAGAATGCCGCAGATCCGGTCGGTGTAGGCCTTGTCGCCGTTGGCGCCGAGCAGCACGCGGCACATGTCCGCGTTTTCCGCGATGAACTGATACAGGTCGCTGAGATAGGGGAAGGTGGAGCCGTTGTATTCCTCGGCATTGTGCGCCTGGCAGACCTTGATCAGGCCCTGCGCCATCTCCTCCTCCAGCTGGCTGAGCAGATCATAAACGTCCTTATAGTGAATATAGAACGTGCCGCGGTTGATATCCGCAATGGCGGCCAGCTCCCGCACGGAGATATCCTTCACATTCTTCTCCGACATGAGCTGCATCAGCGCAAGGCGAAGCTGTCGTTTGGTTTTTCTCACACGGCGGTCGACGGGCTTTTCGTTCATAAGACAACCTCCAATTTTCAAATTGCTGTTTTCTTAACACCGAGTATAACATATTTTCACTTCGTATTCAACATTTTGTTGCCGAAAAAACGGAAAATTTTTGACAACAATCCTGTGAAATGTGCATATATGAAGATTTTAGTAAGGTTTCGTTGATTAAGCGGCGCGGCTTTACAAAAAAGAAAATTCAGAAAGAAATTATGACAAAAGGGTTGCAATTTCTGAAAAGATATCGTATTATGTAACCTGTCAATTTGTAAAAAGGAAGCGTGTATCAAAATGGATCAAAAAAGCACTGCTCCGTCGCTGTTTCTGCGGCGCATTGCCGGCGGCATCGTCACGGGCCGCTGGGTCATTCTGATTCTGACGCTGGCCGCCATGGTCTTCTGCGCGTTCAGCAGCTTCTGGGTGCAGGTCGACAGCTCTCTGGCCTCCTTCCTCGCGGAGGACGCCGAGGCGCGGCGCGGCATCCGGATCATGGCGCAGGAGTTTCAGACCTATGCCACGGCGCAGGTCATGGTGGAGGATATCTCCATGGCCGGGGCAGAGAACGTCCGCCAGATGATCGCGGACGTCGACGGCGTCGCCATGGTGCAGTATAACGCCTCGAAGAACTACCGCGACAACGCCGCGCTCTACAGCGTCACGTTCCGGAGTCTCGATCACGACGAGCAGCTTGCGGCGCTCAGCCGCGTCAAGGACGCCCTCTCGGGCTACAGCACCGTCGTGAACTCCGAGGTGGACTTCAACTTTTCCGACGTCATCATGAAGGAGATGGCCCTCATCATGGTCATCGCCGTCATCGTCGTGCTCGTCGTGCTCATTCTCACGTCCACCACCTGGGCGGAGATCCCCGTGCTGCTGCTCACGTTTTTGGCTGCCGCCATCGTGCAGCAGGGCACGAACTTCCTGCTCGGCAGGATCTCGTTTATCTCCAACTCCGTCACGATGATTCTGCAGCTGGCGCTGAGTCTGGACTACGCGATCATCTTCTGCAACCGCTATAAGGAGGAGCACGAGAACCACGCCATCCGCGAGAGCGTGGAGCGCGCGCTCGCGAAAGCCGTGCCGGAGGTCTTTGCCTCCAGCCTCACGACGATCGCGGGTCTGGTCGCCATGACGTTCATGAAGTTCCGCCTCGGCGCGGATCTCGGCTTCGTGCTCATCAAGGCGATTGCCTGCAGTCTGCTGAGCGTCTTCCTCGTCATGCCGGGGCTTCTCATGATCTTCGGCAAGGCGATGGACAAGACCCGCCACCGCAAGTTCGTGCCGAAGATCCCCTTCGTCGGCCGCTTCGCGTGGGCGACGCGCAAGGTCATCCCGATCCTGTTCGTGTTCGTCTTCATCGGCGCGTTCTATCTCTATCAGCAGGTGAACTTCGCCTACAGCGAGGACTTCCTCATCACGCCCAAGCAGAACGCCCATCAGGTGGCGGACCGCCAGATCAAGGCGCGCTTCGGCGATAATAACCCCCTCGCCGTGCTCGTCCCGGCGGGCAATCTCGAGAGCGAGAAGGCGCTGCTGGCTGACTTCGCCGCCTGTGACGAGGTGGACAGCGTCATGGGTCTCGCCACGATCGACGCCATGGGCGGCTACAAGCTCGGCGACGCCGTGAACTATCAGGAGTTTGCCGCGCTCTCCAACATGGACGAGACCATGTCGCAGGGCCTCTTTGCCTATTACGGCGGTCTGCACGGCGCTTCCGCCGCCGTCACCGAGGCGCCGGAGGAATACCGCGTGCCGATCATCGACCTCTTCCTCTTCCTGCACGACAAGGCGGAGTCCGGCGACTTTGAGGTGAGCGAGGAGCAGCTCGCCCTCATCCGCGACCTCTATGATCAGCTCTCCATGGCGAGCGATCAGCTGCAGGGCAAGAACTACAGCCGCCTCGTGCTGCACCTCAAGCTCCCCGTCGAGGGTCAGGAGACCTTTGATTTCATCGACCGCGTGCACGTCATCGCCGAGCAGTATTACCCGGCGGACGAGATCGTCACGGTCGGCACCGCCACGAACTCCTATGACTTCCAGAAGTCCTTCGAGCAGGACAACCTCGTCGTCACGCTCGCGAGCCTGCTGCTCGTCATGCTCATCCTGCTCTTCACGTTCCGCTCGCTCGGCATGCCGATCCTGCTCATTCTGGTCATCCAGGGCAGCATCTGCATCAACTTCGCCATCGCGCGGCTGCTGGGCAGCTGGGTCTTCTTCAACTGCTATCTGATCGTCACCGCCATCCAGATGGGCGCGAACATCGACTATGCCATCGTCATCTCCAGCCGCTTCAACGAGCTTCGCGCGCAGGGCGTGGACTCCAAGGAGGCGATGACGGAGGCGCTGAACTTCGTCTTCCCGACGATCATCACCTCCGGCACGATCATGGTCGTGGCGGGCCTCCTGATCGGTCAGCTCGTCTCCGAGGCCGTCGTCGCCGGCATCGGCCACTATGTCGGCACCGGCACGATCGTCACGCTCATTCTCGTCATGTTCGTCCTGCCGCAGCTGCTGCTCTTCGGCGAGCGCTTCGCGCAGGTGACGAGCTTCCGCGCCGCGCGCCTGCCCGAAAAATCCCTGCGCCGCGGCGCCTGCCTCGCGCTCGCGCTGGCGAGCCTTGCCGCCATCGTCCTCGGCCCGATCGGGCTGCGCAGCGTCGCCCTCGATGAGGCGCAGCAGCGCGAGGACTCCGCTGCGGTTTCCAGACAGCTGGATGATCTCATCGCGCTTGCCGACAGCGTGAACGCCCGCCAGACCACGCTCGACCAGGAGGCCTTTGACTTCGCCGAGCACGCCGTCACCGACGCCGTGGGCGAGGATAAGCTCGCCGAGGGCGAGGCGGAGTATAACGCCGGCGCCGAGAAGCTTGCCGCCGGTCAGGCGGCGTATGACGCCGGCAGCGCCGAGCTCGCGGACGCGAGAGCGCAGTATGCCGAGGGCCAGCGCCAGCTTGCCGAGGGTCAGGCGGAGTATGAGGCGGGTCAGGCCAAGCTCGAAGCCGCCAAGCAGGAATACGCTGCGGGCGAGGCGAGACTCGCCGCCGTGCAGCCGATCTATAACACCGTCAAGCCCCTCTATGACCGCTATCTGCAGACGCAGGCGGACTATCAGGCCGCGCGCGACGCCGGGGACAACACCCGCGCCCTCGCGCTCTGGGCGTCCGTCGAGGCGCAGCGCATCGCCTATGAGACGCAGCTCGGCAGCTACTCCATGAGCCAGCTGATCTCCGAATATGAGGCCGGACAGGCGCAGCTTGCCTCCGGCGCGCAGCAGATCTCCGAGGGCGAGGCGCAGCTGCGCAAGGCCGAGCAGGATCTCGCCGACGGCCAGGCAAAGCTGGACGCCGCCGCCGCGCAGATCAACGCCGGTCAGGCGAAGCTTGACGCGGGCAAGGCCGAGCTCGACGCGGGCAAGGCCGCCCTCGCCGGCGCGAAGAACGAGCTCGACGCCGGACGCGAGAAGATCCGCGAGAACAAGGAGGCGCTCACCGCCGATCTCGCGGCGTTCGATGAATATGAGAGCGATATCGAGCGGCTGGAGGCCGGCGTGCGCCGCCTGAGCGAGATCTCCGGCGTCAGCGACCGCATCCCCAAGAACGCCACCTACGGCGAGGTGCTCTCCGCCGCGAAGGACTACTTCGCCGATGAGGACGCCTCCGCCCAGTCCGAAAACCGCCTGCACTCGGCGCGCAACATCGTCCTGCTCATCGCAGGCGCGCTGGGGCTCAATGCCGGCATCTTCGGCCTGTTCTGGCGGCGCGGCGGGCGCATGCTCTCGCTGCTTGCCGTTCCGTTTGCGCTGGGCGCGGCGCTGCTCGGCGGCGCGATGCGCTCGGTCCGTCTCGGCGGCATGAGTCTTGCCAGCTTCCTCGCGGCGCTCGCCGTGCTGCTGCTCGCCTTCGCCGCGTTCTCCGTGCTCCGCCTCGGTCTTGACGAGCGCAGACTCGCCGTCGCGAACGCGAGAGCCGAGAAGGAGAAGGAACCCGAAACCAAGTCCGATTCGGAGGAATGATCCATGGCGTTCAGTCTGATCGAGCCGCTGGTCATCGGCATCAGCTCGCGCGCGCTCTTTGATCTCGAGGAGGAAAACGGGATCTATGAGCGCGAGGGGCTCGCGGCATATGAGGCATACCAGGTGCAGCACGAAAACGACGTGCTGCGCCCGGGCGCGGCCTTCCCGCTGGTGCAGGCGTTTCTGGCGCTCAATCAGCTGCAGGCGGAGCAGCTCGTGGAGGTCATCATCATGAGCCGCAACAGCCCGAACACCAGCCTGCGCATCTTCCGCTCCATTCAGGAATACGGGCTCGATATCTCCCGCGCCGCCCTCTCCGGCGGCAGCGAGATCGCGCCGTATCTGAAAAGCTATGAGACGGATCTCTTCCTCTCGGCGAACGCCGCCGATGTGCAGCAGGCGATCGACGCGGGCGTGGCCGCGGGCGTGATCCTGCCAGGGAACCTGCCGGAAAACTCCCGCCGCCGTCTCGACCAGATCCGCATCGCCTTCGACGGGGACGCCGTCCTCTTCGCCGCCGATTCCGAGCGCATCTTCCAGCGCGAGGGGATCGACGCCTTCTTCCGCAATGAGCAGACCATGGCGGATGTGCCGCTGCGCGAGGGGCCCTTCGCCCCGTTTCTGCGCACGCTCGCGCACATCCAGTCGCTCTTTGCCGATCGCGAGGAGGCGCCCATCCGCACCGCCCTCGTCACGAGCCGGAACGCTCCCGCGCACGAGCGCCCGATCAAGACGCTGCGCGCCTGGGGCGTGCGCGTGGACGAGGCGCATTTCCTCGGCGGCGCGCCGAAGGCGCCGGTGCTCAAAGCATTCGGGGCGCACATCTTTTTCGACGATCAGCCCCGCCATGCCATGCCCGCCTCCGCCGTCGTCCCCGCTGCGGTCGTGCCGTATCCCGAAGGGGAAGACCCGATGGAGTAAATATCATCCCCGCTGTCATCCTGAGCGGAGCGCGTCAGCGCGGAGTCGAAGGATCTTGGCACCGCAGGATGACAGAATCACCAGTGTCTGTCCTGCTGCTCTGCCAAGATCCTTCGACTTCACTTCGTTTCGCTCAGGATGACATTCTCTTTTCACACGCCCGTTTTGTTAAAAATTTACATACGCTCACACTTTTTAAAAGAAAAATATCCCGAAACGACTGAAATTCATTGACATTTGGTTGTCAAACAAATAAAATGGACGTAGCTATGGATAGTGGATAACTGTCTAAAAAAGGGCCAAAAATACAAGGAGGGAGTTTCCATTGGAAGTCAGAGAGAATTTGATTCGTCTGTGTGAGAAAATCAACGACGGTCTCTACAAAATCACCCCCGATTGCGCAGAGTACAAAGTCTTTGAGAAGTGGATCACCGACGAGCAGATCACCGTCATGCAGGCGCTGACCAGCATGAAGCCGGCCTTCGTTCCGCTGATCGCGAAGAAGGCCAAAATGCCCATCAAGCGCACCAGAGAGGTTCTGCACGAGATCACCAAGATCGGTCTCGTCGTGCAGGTCATCGTGCCGAAGGTCAATCTTGAGATTTACCTTCTGCCCCCGTACACCCCCGGCATCTTCGAGTTCCTGCTGTCCAACAAGCCGTTTGTTGAGGCGCATCCGGAGATCGCCTATGCCTTCCATCAGCATGCGACCACCAGCCAGGAAGAGCACGCCATGAACACCCCCATGGGCGCCGGCGTCATGCGCGTCATCCCCGTGGAGAGCGCCATCCCCGCGGACGCGCAGAAGGTCGACAACGAGCGCTGCTCCAAGTACATTGAGGATAACGAAGGTCACCTGAACATCGCGCCATGTCAGTGCCGCCGCGTCCGCCGCATGATGGGCGAGGGCGCCGGCGACCTCGATGAGGAATACTGCCTGTTCATGGGCCGCATCGCCGACCTCTTCACCCACAACGGCTGGGGCCGCCCGGTCAGCGTCGACGAGGCGAAGGCCATCATCAAGAAGGCCGACGACATCGGCTGCGTGCACCAGATCACGACCCTGCATCAGGGCGAGACCTTCGCCATCTGCAACTGCCAGGTCGAGAGCTGCCTCGCGCTGGGCGTGACGCAGTACTTCAACACCCCGAACTTCACCAAGAGCAACTACGTCGCCGAGATCGACGAGGAGAAGTGCGTGGCCTGCGGCCGCTGCACCGATCACTGCGCGAACAACGCCATCCAGATGGGTCAGAAGCTCTGCGCCAAGGAGCCCATCGTCCACAAGTTCCATGAGCTGCCGGACGATCAGGAGTGGGGCCCCGACAAGTGGAATCCGAACCACCGCTCCAACCGCGAGTACATCTCCCCCGAAGGCACCGCGCCCTGCAAGGTCGCCTGCCCCGCGCACATCGCCGTTCAGGGCTACATCAAGCTCGCCGCCGAGGGCCGTTACCTCGAAGCCCTCGAGCTCATCAAGAAGGAGAACCCGCTGCCCGCCGTCTGCGGCGCCATCTGCAACCGCAAGTGCGAGGAAGCCTGCTCCCGCGGCGACATCGACGCGCCCGTCGCCATCGACGAGATCAAGAAGTTCATCGCTGCCCAGGAGCTCGACCGCGCCAAGCGCTTTGTGCCGCGCCGTCCCTATGACTACAGCGATAAGCGCATCGCCATCATCGGCGCCGGTCCTGCGGGTCTGAGCTGCGCTTACTTCCTCGCCACCTATAACTACTCCGTCACCGTCTTCGATAAGAACGAGCAGCCCGGCGGCATGCTCCGCTACGGCATCCCGAACTTCCGTCTCGAGAAGAACGTGCTCGACGCGGAGATCGACGTGCTCAAGGAGCTCGGCGTCA
>CAMJHX010000033.1 GCA_946405655.1 uncultured Clostridia bacterium | reverse complement strand
GTAAAAAAGAGACGATGAAGGGGACTGCTGCAAAAAGCAGCGGTCCCCTTTGATTTGCCCTGCGCAGTAAAAAAGTGTCATTCTGAGCGGAACGAAGTGGAGTCGAAGAATCTGGGCAGAGCAGGTGGATAGAAACTGGTTGTTCTGTTTTGCTGCCAAGCCAAGATCCTTCGACTTCGCGCTGTCGCGCTCCGCTCAGGATGACAATATTCTTGGCTGCATATCATCAATGATAGATGGGCGTGATCTTGCAGCGCGCGCTTCCTTGACTTTCGGCAGAAAGAACGGTACTCTACGATCAACGAAGGACCGCGGGGTGAAGCACGCTATGGACATTCAGAACACCATCCGGGATTTTTTGCTGGGAAAGCTGGACATTGTTTCCTTTCGCTCAATCTATGACCGGGATCCGGCCGTCGAGCAGTTTTTGCAGTCTGTGATCGACGAAATCAAAACGACCGGACGGCCGCTCAAAACGTATCGCTGCTCCATTGCGGGCCGTGAGCTTGAGAGCACGGGGCAGCTCGAATATCTCCTGTCGCCCGAGACGGCTCCGGGACGCGCGGAAGGCAACCATGAATATGACTCTGTTCATACGTTCTTGACGTATGAGTGGAGAATGATCACCCATGATGTGGAGACCGCCGCAGGCGCCATGGCGTTTTATGACGGGGTGTACTCGATTTATTATCAAATTGACCAGAGCATTCCGTGGTCTGACCGGTTCAGCCGGGAATATGCGTTTGCGCTGGACGTCATTCCCGAATACCTTTCGGGCGGAGAGGCGGAGAGATATATCGCGAAGCACATTCTCCCGCTGTTTCCGGAAACTATGAAAAAGACAGAACGGAAAAAGGCGATCCGGGCGAAGCTTCGGGAGGCGTTCAAAAGCGAGAAGGGGTACCCCTGCTGGGCGCAGAGCGCCGATTGGCCGCTCGGAAAGGACGGGCTGCCGGCGACCTACCTCGGAAAGGGCAAGAGCGAGGGCGATTTGAGGCGCTGGCGCTTTCGGGATGAATCCACGGGAGAGCTTCTGGTCGTGGAGCAGTATTTGTAAGGAGGCTGCTCCCACGGTTCTCTTTATGCATAAAAACGGGAGAGGCAAGCCCCTCCCGATTCCTTTATAATTACAGTGGGAAATTTGCTTCCAGCAGGAACACCGACAGCCGTGTGTTCCACGCCGCCCAGACGTCCATGGCGGCGAAGACGTCGCCCGCGTCCACGTGCTGGAGCACCGAGCGGTAGACCGCCGCCATCTCCACGGGGTCGGCAAAGCGCGCCATGTAGTCCACGGACTTCATCATCGTGTCCGAGAACGAGCGGATCAGCAGCGGGAAGATCCCGTTGCCGGATTCCTGATAGAACACCTTCATGAATTCCAGCAGCGGAGGATAGACGGCCTCGCTCTCGCCAGTCTCGGCGGCCTGCTCCAGCGCCGTGCAACACGCGCGCAGCCGATCCATGTGCGCGCGGTCGGGGTGGCGCGTCATCCAGCGCATGACGCCGAAGGCCATCATCTCGCGTAGCTCCAGGAGCGACTCCGCCACCGCGCGGTTCGGCAGTCCCTCCACATAGCGGAACGTGGCGTTCACGCCGTCGAGCGTGAGACTCTCGCGCATATCCGCGATATAGACCGCGTGGCGCGGCACGACCTGCACGAAGCCGAGGCGCTCGAGCTCCTTCACGCCGAGATGGACGTTCGTCTTTGCGATGCCGTATTCCTCGGCGAGCTCGCTCTCCGTCGGCAGCTTCAGGCCGCTTTTCAGCTCGCCCGTGGCGATTTTGCGGACCATTTCCCGCAGAAACAGTTCTTTTTCTCCCATGTGCTCCGACATGCGTCTCGCCTCCCATTCGGCTGTTGTGTTTAGTCAACTGCTATTCTACAGCAAAGCAGGAAAGAATGCACTGTTCAATCTGCTGAAATTGTCCCACTTTTCTATCCAAAAAATGTATTTTGAGAGGATTTACAGACCGTTCATTGACGTTCTGAGACAGAGTGGCTATAATGTACACGCAACTTTTTGAAGAAAACGGAGGCGGCCCGGAATGATTTTTTATCTGCTCTGGATTCCCGCGGTACTGACGACGCTCGGCGTGTTCTGCATCTGGACGGCGCTGAGCAAATGGTGGATTCTGCTCGTTCTGCCCCTGGCGTTTATTCTGTGGAACGGGCTTTATCTGCTCTATACATGGATCATCTGCCGGCGCGTGGACATGAGCGAGGAATGGACGGGGATCAGCCCCTTTTATCAGAAGAACACGCTGTGGTTCATCGACTGGCTGCTCGCCGTCACGGGCGTCAGCTACGAGCTGCGCGGCACGGAGTGGCTGCCGGAGGGCGAGTTTCTGCTCGTGAGCAATCACCGCTCCGCGTTCGATCCGCTCACGACGCACGCTGCCCTGCGCGACCGGAACTTTGCCTTCATCTCCAAGCCGGAGAACATCTATAAGCTCTACCTCGGCAGCGCCGCATGGAGCGCGGGTTATCTTGCGATCGACCGCGAGAATGCGCGCAACGCCCTCAAGACAATCAACACCGCCGCCGAGCGCATGAAAAACCACGTCTGCTCCTATGGAATCTACCCCGAGGGCACGCGCACGAAGGACGGCAATCTGCAGGAGTTTCACGCCGGGTCCTTCAAGGCCGCGCAGAAGGCGCACGTCCCGGTCGTCATCATGGCGACGGAGAACACCGAGAAGGTGCTCAAAAACTTCCCCTTCCGCCGCACGAAGGTCGTGCTCACGATCCTCGAGACGATCGACGCGGACGAGGTCAAGGCCAGCAAAACCAGCGCCCTCGCCGAGCACACAAAAGAACTGCTGCTGGAGTATTTGGGGCACTGATACAGAAAACACGGAACGTCACAGACCGGTTGGTTTGCGGCGTTCTTTTTTAACTCTTAATTACACTACAGGCGTGGATTTTTCGCCGCTTGTATGGTAATCTGTTCATGATCCAAATTGTGAACACCACAGGAGGAAATGCAAATGAAACGAAAAGGACTCTCGCTCCTGCTTGCGGCGATTCTGCTGCTGAGCCTCACGGTCGGCGCTGTGCCGGCGCGGGCGGCGCAGGAGGCGGCTCCGGCGGCCGGGGACCCCGGCGAGCCGGTGCGCATGATCGTGGAGCTCGAGGAACCCAAGGCGTTCCCGCTGAGCCTCTTTGTCTCCACACCCTCGCGCGAGGACGTGAAGGACGCCATCCGCGAGCTCGTGGAGACGGCGGCCCCGCTCTCCGCGGAGGGCGAGGATGCGCCGGAGGTCGTCTTCGGCTATGACTATTCCGTGCTGCTGCAGGGCTTCTCCCTCACGGCGCCGGAGGGGGTCCTCGATGAGATTCGCGCGCTGAAGGGCGTGCGCAACGCCTTTGTCGCGCAGACCTACACGCTCGTGGAGCCCGAGGGCGGCTGGGTCAACGCCGATTCGCAGTCCGCCGTCGGCGCGCTGGACGCGCATGCGCGCGGCTATACCGGCGAGGGCCAGGTCATCGCCGTGCTGGACACGATGCTCCTGCCCGAGCATGAGGCCTTCTCCGGCACGGTGCCGAATCCGAAGCTCTCCAAGGCGGACGTTGCCGAGAAGCTGCCCTCGCTGACCATCGCGGAGGAGGCGAGCGCGGACGCGCTCTGGCGCAGCGACAAGATTCCCTTCTGCTTCGACTACTATGACCACGATGCGGATCTGACGAGCGAGAATCCGCACGGCACGCACGTCTCCGGCATCGCCGCGGCCAACGGCGGCGAGATCATCGGCGTTGCGCCGGATGCGCAGCTGCTGTATATGAAGGTGTTTGACTGGAACGACAGCTCCGACGAGGACGCCATCCTCGCCGCGCTGGAGGACGCCGTGGTGCTCGGTGCGGACTGCGTGAACATGAGCCTCGGCATGCCCGACGGCTTTGCCGAATATCCGAATGAGACCACGCAGCGCGTGTATGAAAATCTCCGCGCCGCGGACGTGACGCTCTGCTGCTCTGCGGGCAACGAGGGCCCGTTTGGCGTGCTGGGCTGGCCGACGCCGGTCACCATGCCGGACGGCAGCACCGTCGGCAGTCCTGCGTCCTATGACGCCGCGCTGGCCGTTGCGAACATGACCATGCGGTCCTACGAGTGCATCCATGCCGGCGGTCAGGATTATTACGCGGTTGACGGCGCAAACGGCAGCGACGGCACGATCCCGCCGCTGTCCACACTCGGAGAGACGGAGCTCGACGCCGTGGACTGCGGCGACGGCAGCGGCGAATATCCCGCCGAGTGTGCAGGCGCCGCCGTCTTTCTGGATCTGCGCGATTACTGGGGCGGCTACAGCCAGCTCTATCTGCGCGCGCAGGAGTCCGGCGCAAGGCTGATTGTGTTCTGCCTGGACGATACCTGGCAGTATGCCAGCGGCTTTTCAGTGGAGGACGGAAAGGTTCCGCTTTTGTTCTTCTCCTATGACGCTGCCAGAACCATTCTGGACGGGCAGCTGCGCATCTCCGTCGACGGAGAGCGGGTCACAGCCTGTCCGCCGGACAACTCCACCAGCTGGGGCCCGGCGCCCGAGCTGAAGCTCAAGCCGGAGATCGCCGCCATCGGCGCGCAGGTCTATTCCTCCGTCACCGGGAGCACGGACGCATATGAGCGCATGTCCGGCACGTCCATGTCCTCGCCCCAGGCGGCAGGCGAGCTCCTTTTGCTGCGGCAGTATCTGAAGGAGAAAAACTATGATACGCCGCTCACGCTCACGCAGCTGGCCGAAACGCTGCTCATGTGCTCTGCCGAGCCCGTGACGGATCCGATCAACGGCGGCGGCTTCATCTCCCCGCTGCGGCAGGGTGCGGGCATGGGCAACATCGTCTCTGCCATGGACGCGAAGGCATGGATCTCCGTGCCGGGCTCTGAGCGCCCCAAGGCCGAGCTCGGCGCCGGGGAGGGGCCCTTTACCTTCTCCTTCACGGTGCACAATCTCACGAATGAGCCGCTGACCTATCGCTCCGAGGTGCTTGCGCTCGCGCAGGATATGGCCGACGGCCGCTTCCAGCTCACCTCCACGAACTACGCCGGCAGGGGCGTGGATGTTCAGATTCGTGACGTGATCTCCGTTCCCGCCGGGGGCGAGCAGACCGTCACCGTCACGCTCACCGTGACCGACGCCTTCCGCGAGGCGGTCGCCGCGGCGGAAAACGGCGTCTTCCTCGACGGCTTTGTGCGCCTCTATGCCGAGGACAGCTCCGGCTCGGATCTCGGTCTGCCGTATCTGGCCTTTGTAGGCGACTGGGAGGCCGCCCCGCTGCTGGATCTGGAGGGCGCGCACGCTGCGCCGCGTCTGGTGACTTTCACAGACACGGAGCTCGGCACCAACCCGGCAGAGCTCGTGGAATCCGTGGATGAATACGGAAACTTTCACACCGTGCCCTATGTGGATCCGGACGCCGCCTCAATCTCTCCGACGGGAGAGTACCTCTTCAGCGGCTTTCGGAGCCGCACCGTTCTGCTGCGCCCCGCAGCGTGGGTCAGAGCGGTGCTGACCAACGAGGACGGGGAGATCGTCGAGCAGCATGAGCAGACGAACGTCCGCCGCGCCTGCGTCACGGGCGACGGCGATTTTCAGGAGTTTATGGAAAATCAGCTGGATGCGCAGGGCTCGTTCTATGCGTTTGACGAGGAGGGCGAGTGGCTTCCGGAGGGTTGGTATACCTATACGGTGACGGCCCGTCTTGCCGGCGGCGAGACGGTGGAGAGCTGGTCCAAGCGCATCTACTGCGACTGGACGCAGCCGGAAATGCAGTATGAGATCTCCGGCGATCCCGGCAGCCGCACGCTCAGGCTGACCGTTTCGGACAACTTCAGGCTGAGCTACTTCACCGTCGCCGCGCCGGCCACCTGGGTTCTCTCGCCGGATGCGTTCGTCGTCACGGATCTCGGGCTGAAGTATGGGCGGTATGACAGCCTTCCCTATGTAAAGAGCCTCACGAAGGCGGACGGGGTTTATACGCTTGAGCTCGATCTGGAGGCGTTCCTGCAGCATCTGAACGGTCTTGGCCTGCGCACGGATGTGCTCCAGCTCGAGGCGAAGGACTACGCGGACAACACCGCGAGCGAGCTCATCACGCTTTCGGAGGATTATTATCCGCTGAGCATCTCGATCGACGAGCCGGAAATCTACCTCGCGCTCGGCGAGACGATGCAGCTGCATGCCATCCTTCAGCCGGAGGACTGCCCGCACGACAAGATCACCTGGGAATCCATGGACCCGTCTGTTGCGACTGTGGATGAAAACGGTTTCGTGACCGCGGTGGGCGAGGGCTGGACGCAGATTTACGCGCACAGCGAGGTGCCGGAGGGTACCTTCCCGCTGACGGGCATCTGCGATGTGAACGTGCACAGGTTCATACCCCAGGGCTATCAGATCACGTTCGATCCCATGGGCGGCGCGTGCCCGGTGCCGGCGCTGTATACCATCGAGGCGGAGGGCCTGCCCTATACGCTTTTGAGCTATCCGCCCGCCGAGCGCGAGGGCTATACCTTCCTCGGCTGGTTCCTGGAGCCCGAGGGCGGCGAGCCGCTGGAGCCGCTGTATCTCTTTGAGGGCGACACCACGCTCTATGCCCACTGGGAGAAGGTCGGCGGACCGGATGAAGGCTGCGACGGCGGCGAGAACTGCCCGAGCAGGGCGTTTGTCGACGTTGACCGCGGCGCGGACAGCTGGTATCACGAGCCGGTCGACTGGGCGGTTGTGAACGAGATCACGAATGGCCGCGACGAGACGCATTTCGATCCGCTCACGGTCTGCACCCGCGCCGAGGCGGTCACGTTCCTCTACCGCGCGGCGGGCTCTCCCGCTGTGTCGGAGGACACGGTCAATCCCTTCACCGACGTGAAGGAGAGCGATTACTTCTACAATGCCGTCCTCTGGGCGGTGCAGGAGGGCGTCACGAACGGCGTCTCCGCCGACCGCTTCGATCCGAAGGCGGAATGCACCCGCGCACACATCGTCACCTTCCTCTTCCGCGCGAAGGGCGCAGAGGCGATGGAGGGCGCAGAAAATCCCTTCACCGACGTGCCGGAGAACACCTGGTTTACCGACAGCGTCCTCTGGGCGGTGGCCGAGGGCATCACAAACGGCGACGGCGCCGAGGATATCTTCCATCCCAACGCGGGCTGCAGCCGCGCCATGATCGTCACGTTCCTGTACAGAGCACAGTAACGCACTGCAAAAACAACAAAACGCCGCACCCGACCGGGTGCGGCGTTTTGCCGTATGAGCATTGATGCGCCGTGTTTCGGCGAATCCGCTTCGCAGTTTTCGTAGGGGCGGACGCCCTCGGCGGCCCGCGCGGAATGCACCAACCACAATGCCAATCCCGGGCGAATTACGTCGGCACAATCATCTGCTGTAGGGGCGACCTGCGGTCGCCCGCAGATGATGCTGCGCACAAAAAGAGAACGTAGGGCGGTGGCTTGCCGCCGCCGAATTTGTCAAATTGGTCACGGCAGCCACCTGTGGGCCGCCGCGTTCCGATGCAGTGTCACGGCGGGGCACAGGTCCCCGCCCTGCAGCCCTTTTTGGGTGCGGTGCAAAAAAACGGGAGGGGCTTGCCCCTCCCATATTGTTGCATTGAAAAACGGATTCAGAGCTTGCTCTGGATCAGCTTCCCCAGCCGCTGCATGCCGAGCGCGATCTGCTCGGGCGTGACGTTGCCGAAGGAGATGCGCATGCAGTTTTTCCCCTCGCCGCGCTTGTCGGCGAAGAAGCCCTCGCCCGCGATGTAGGCGACGCCGGAGGCTTTCGCTTCCTTCAAGAGCGCCGTCGCGTCGATCCCGCCGGGGAGCTCCACCCAGCTGAAGAGGCCGCCGTCCGGGAAGACCCACTTCGTGCCCGCGGGCATATACTTCTCGAGCGCCGCCATCATCGCGTCGCGCCGCGTCTTGTGCACCGCGCAGAGATTTTTGAGATGCTCGTCGAAGTACCCGCGCGCGAAGAACTCCGCGCAGAGAATCTGCGGCAGCATCGCCGTGTGGGAGTTCGTGGCGATCTTCGCGTCGATGAGGTGCGCGATGATCTCCTTCGCCGCGTGCACATAGCCGAGTCGGCTGCCGGGGGAGAAGATCTTGGAAAAGCTGCCCGCCATGACGGTGTGACCCGTCCGGTCATAGGACTGGATGGGCAGGAGCGGCTCTCCCGAATAGCGCAGGTCGCGGTAGGGATCATCCTCGAGGATGATCACGTCATATTTGCTGCCGAGCTCGGCGAGCGCGCGTCTCCGCTCGGCGGGGAGGGTCTTGCCCGTCGGGTTCTGGAAGGTCGGGATGACGTACACCATCTTCGGGTGGTACTTTCGGATCTTCGCCTCCACGTCCTCCACGACGATGCCGTGATCGTCCATCTCGCAGCCGATGCACCTGGCCTCGAACATCTCGAAGATCTCCACGCAGTGGACGAACGACGGCGATTCGCAGAGAATCACGTCGCCCGGGCTGATGAACACCTGGCACAGGAGGTTCATCGTCTCGAGCCCGCCGTTCACGATGAGGATATCGTCGGGATCGGCGTCGACGCCGTTGGGCTTTAAGAGCTTGTCCGCCACGATCTCGCGCAGCTGGCGCACGCCGGGCACGGGCCCGTACTGCAGCGCCTCCACGCCGCGCCCCTCGCGGCGGAGGACCTCATCCGCAATCTCATGCAGCTGCTCGACCGGGAGCGCCACGGACGCCGGAGCCCCGCCGCCGAAGGAGATGATCGACGGATCGCTCATCGCGCCGAAGAGACCGCGCAGCACCTCGGCGGTCTGCTCCATGTACGCCAGCCGCTTTGCAAATTCAGGCATGGGCTCCCTCCTCGTTTACAGATCGAGTTCCTTTTCGTATTCGGCGAGGAAGGCGGCAAACTCGTCCTTGTCGCCGGTGAATTTATATTTGTGCTCCGGGGCGGGGAAGGCGCCGGACTTGACATCGCTAATATAATCCTCCATGCCCTTGGTCGCGATCTCGCCGAGGCTGCAGTATTTCTTGGCGAACTTCGGCGTGAAGTTCTTGTAAACGCCGAGCGCGTCGGCGGCGAGGAGCACCTGCCCGTCGCAGTCGGCGCCCGCGCCGATGCCGTAGACCGGGATCGGCAGGAGCTTGTGGATGAAGCTCGCCGTCTCCTCCGGCACGCCCTCTAAGAGCAGGCAGCGCGCGCCCGCCTTGTAGACGGCGACGGCGTCGTCGATGACCGCCTTGGCCGCGGCGGTGTTCTTGCCCTGCACCTTGAAGCCGCCCATCGCGGCGGAGGACTGCGGCGTGAGCCCCACGTGGCCGAAGACGACGATGCCCGCCTTCGAGATCGCCTCGATCTTGTCCGCCACGGCGACGCCGCCCTCGAGCTTAATCGCGTCCACGCCGCCTTCTTTTACGAAGCGG
Source organism: uncultured Clostridia bacterium (assembly GCA_946405655.1). Taxonomy (GTDB): domain Bacteria; phylum Bacillota; class Clostridia; order Oscillospirales; family Oscillospiraceae; genus CAG-103. The sequence continues at coordinate 871 of CAMJHX010000033.1, read as the reverse complement.
ACGGCGTTGTTGACCGCGTCGGCGCAGCTGGCGTGATACGCGCCGAAGGGCATATCGCCGATGAGATAGGTGTTCGGCGCGCCGCGGCGGACGCCCTGGCAGTGGGCGATGGACATGTCCATCGTCACGGGCACGGTGCCCTCCCAGCCGTAGATGATCATGCCCATGGAATCGCCCACGAGGATCATGTCCATCCCGGCCTCCTCGGCGCAGGCGGCAAGGCAGGCGTCATAGATGACCATCCAGACGGCCTGCTCGCCGGTTTCCTTCATCTTCTGCAGATCCAGAATTGTCTTTTTCTTTGCCATAGCGATATACCCTCCGTTTTCTGTCATTCCTCCTCCGGCACGTGGATCTCGCGGATGCCGAAATCCTGCCCGGAGAGGATCGTTTTTTCAAAGCTGCCGCAGGCGGGGCAGTAGCCCTTGTGCTCCACGACGTTGAAGATCTCGTCGCACTCGTCGCACTCCGCCATGCCGGGGATCTCGTTCACAAGCAGCTTCGTGTTTTCCAGAATCGTCCCCTCCGTCACGACGGGGTAAATGTCCTGCAGATACTTCGGGATCACGAGCGAGAGCTCGCCGCAGTCGACCACGACCTCGGCGATCTCGCCGATGCCGTTGGCTTGCGCGAAGTCCGTCACGGTGCGGACGATCTGACGTACAATGCCGATCTCGTGCATGGTTTCTTACTTTCCGATCCGGCCGATGTGCTTCACGGCGACGGAGGAGAGCTTATTCGGCAGATTCGTCGCGATGCGGCCGAGCGTGTGGAAGTACTCGAGGTTGCCCTCGTCGGAGATCTTCTCCATCCGGATCGCGCCGAACTTGCAGTGCGTGGTGCAGATCGCGCAGCCGACGCACATGTATTC
>CAMJHX010000032.1 GCA_946405655.1 uncultured Clostridia bacterium | reverse complement strand
CGGGGCATATTTCTCCCGGTTGCGCCGCTTGGCCTCCACATAGGCCTCCTGCACGGCGAGCATGAGCGCGTCCATGTCCTCCTCCGCCATCTGGCCGCCGGCGAAAAGACCCGTCAGATCCTCGACCAGCGCCCTGGCGTCGCGCTCCCCGCGATAGCCGAAGCGGTCAGCGGAATCGGTGATGAACGCCTCCTTTTCCGTGAGCAGATAGTCCACGTCGCACTCCAGCACCTCGGCGAGCTTCGCGTAAAGCTCGCGCTGCTTCGGATACCGTCCCTCGACCTCCCAGCCGCGCAGCGTGCGCAGGGAAACCCCGACTGCCGCCCCGAGCTCGGTCTGTGAGAGATGCTTCTGTTTTCGGAGTTCCCGCAGCTTTTCGCCGAATTTCATAAAAATACCTCCATACAGGAAAGCAATATTCCTAATTTTTCTGTAACCTCTTGACACCGGCAAGTAAAGTGCCTATAATGCGGAATTGCAGAACAGGCAAGCTACTTGCCTAATATGTTAACCGAAGTTGCCTGTTTTGTCAAGTATCAGAAAAAGGAGCGTGATAAAATCAACCGAACAACTGAACAGCCGACCGAAGGAAGATACGCAGGGAGTGCCGCCACGATACGAGCGCACGCCTGCGAAACACGCCGCGGAAGACCTCCGGGGCAGGAACCGACTTCGGGTGATCGGCAAAGCAAACGCGCAGCGCACAGAGAGGAGGAATTGCGTGGAGCCTTATTTCGTCATCAATGCTGAGGAGCTGCAGTCGCGCCCCTTCATTCCGCCCACGTTTCTGGTGGACGGGCTGATCCCGCAGGGCGTGAGCCTGCTCTGCGGGCCGAGCAAATGCGGCAAGAGCTGGCTGGTGCTCTGGATGGCCATGCGGATCTGTCAGGGGGAACCCGTCTGGGGCATGAAGACGCACCCGTGCGAGGTGCTGTATCTCTGTCTGGAGGACACCTGCTCGCGCCTGCAGGATCGTCTGTATCGTCTGCCGGATCCTGCGCCGCCGGGGCTCTGGCTGATGATCGCCGCCGGCAAGCTGCACGGCGGACTGGAGGAGCAGATCGAGGATCACCTCGCGGCGCATCCGGCCACGGAGCTGATCATCATCGACACCTTCCAGAAGATCCGCACCGCGCACGGCTCCGGCGTCGGCGTCTATGCCGGCGACTATGAGGACGTGTCCGCGCTCAAACGGATCGCGGACGAGGCGCACATTTCCATCCTGCTCGTGCATCACCTGCGCAAGCAGAAGGACGGCAGCGACCCGTTCAATCAGATCTCCGGCAGCAACGGCATCCTCGGCGCGGCGGACGCGGCCTTCGTCATGATCAAGGAGCGCCGGTCGCAGGATACGACCTCCATGTACCTCACCGGACGGGACGTTCCGTATCAGGAGCTGGTGCTGCGCATGGAAAACTGCGTCTGGGAGCTGGTCGAGCGAAAGCATGAGGACGAGCTTCGTGAGGAGGAGATCCCGCCGTTTTTGCATCGCCTGCTCGGCTTTCTGCAAGAGCATCCGGACTGGACCGGCACTGCCACACAGCTGGTCGAGCAGATGGACGAGGACGAGGGCATGAAGTACCGGGTCATCAAGATCCTCAGCCGCTTCCAGCACGATTATCTGGAGCCGAACGGCATCACGTTTTCGTCCCGCAGGACGCCGAAGGAGCGCATCCTGCAGCTGCGCCTGCATGACAGTTATGACAGTTGTGACACTAAAATCGCGGGGTAAGGTATCTATGCAAGAAACTGTCATTACCGTCATCACCGTCATGGGCATGTCTGCTCCTGCGCCTCTCCGCAGGGGCAGTCCCACACCTGTCCGCAGGGATAGCGAGCATCGGATTGTGACACCACAATCCACCGGCCCAAGGGACACCCCTGAATACCCCGGAAAGGAGAGCGCATGACAGTGCAGCAGAATGTTGCGTTTACCGTGCGGATGCCGCCGAGAACAAAGAGCAAGCTTCGCCGCATGGCGAAAGCCCGAGGCGTGTCGCAGTCGCAGTTTCTCTGCTCGCTCATTGAGGGCAGAACCGCGGAGGCGGCGCCGCCCAAAGCGTTCTGGGACGCGATGCACGAGCTGTATCGCATCCATGACGGGCTGCTTCACGACGGCAGGGCGGAGGACGCCCGCCGGCTGGAGCTCTCCATTGTGGCTCTGCAGAGCGCCTTCACGATGGAACCGGAGGAGGTGTGCTGATGGCGACAACGAAGCTGTGGCACATTTCCGGCAACCTCAGAGATGTGATCGATTACGCTGAGAACCCGGAGAAGACCTGCCCCATTCCGGATCTGGAGGATCTCGCCAACGCGGCGCGCTATGTGCAGCGGCCGGAGGCAACCGCGGACGGACAGTTCGTGACCGGGATCAACTGTCTGGCAGAGACCGCCGTGCAGCAGATGCAGCTGACCAAGGAGCAGTATCACAAGACCGGCGGATACATCGCCTGGCACGGCTATCAGAGCTTCAAGCCCGGCGAGGTCACGCCGGAGGAGTGTCATCAGATCGGCGTGGAGACCGCGCAGCATCTCTGGGGCGATCGCTTTCAGGTGCTCGTGACGACGCATCTGGATCGGCATCACCTGCACAACCACTTCATTCTCAACTCCGTCTCCTTCGTGGACGGGAAGAAGTACAACTACTCGAAGCAGGAGCTGTACTTCATGCGCGAGGTGTCGGACTATTACTGCAGGCGGCACCGCCTGTCGGTGATTCATGTTCCGCACAAGGCGGCGTCCCGTCCGGTGCACTTCGATGAGAAGGACGGCAGACCCACGCGCTATAACGTCTATCGCGAGGACATTCTCGAGGCGTTTCACGCCAGCTTTACCATCCGTGAGGCGGAGGCGTATCTCCGCCGTCTGGGGTATATCACGGACTTTACGAGCGAGCTGCATTTTCGCATCCGGCTTCCGCAGTACAAGCATTTTACCCGGCTTGATACGCTGAACCCGAACTGGGTGCCGGAGCGAATGCATGAGCTGCTCACGTGGCATTCCCGCGATGTGCGCCCTGCGCGGGTGCGCCAGCCGGAGCTTCCGGAGGCGCTGCGATCTGTCTTCCGTCCGCACGGAAAGCCGTCGCACATCTATCGGCTCTATCTGTATTACTGCTATCAGCTGGGGATTCTCCCAGAGGGCACGGACTACAAACCGAGCAGCCCGTTTCTCCGCCAGGAGCTGCGGCGGCTGGATCAGATCGACCGGGAGACGCGCTTTCTGGCGGAGTATCGGATTGAGACGATGGACGAGCTGCATTCCGTCATGGAGGATACGCAGACAGAGCTGGATCGGCTCACCGCCGAACGGCAGACGCTTCGAAACAAACTGCGCCGGGCAGACCCGGCAGAAAAGGACATTTTGAGGACAAGGAAAAATGAAAACACAGCCGCAATCCTGCCCTTGCGGGAACGGCTGAAGCTGTGCAGCGGGATCGAATCGCGATCCCTGCACATGCAGGAAACTATGGATTTGGTCTATGACAATGAGCTTCGGCATCGGGACCAGCGGGAAAGGAGTAATGTAAGACATGAATATGGTTTGGAACGCTGAGTCGGATGCAGGGAAGGAGGATGCAGCATTGAGCCCTGATATCAATCGGATGCCGAATATGGATGATGTGAAGATTCCCCGGTTTGTGACGATTACGCAGGCGGCGAAGATGGGCGTCATGTCCGTCTACAGCCTGCGCCTGATGCTCAAGCAGGGGCAGCTCCCCGGATATTACGCCGGAACGCGGTTCTATATCAATCTCGATCGTCTGCTGGAGCAGCTCGAAAACGGGAACAGCGCCGCCGGACAGGAGCCAAAACCGGCGTAAAACCGCAAAAGGGAGGCCGCACAATCACAGTGCGGTCTCCCTGAAATTTTGAAAAATAAAAATTTTGTTGACACTTTCTGTTGACACTTTTGCAATAAACAGAGGAAATGAGAAAAGAAAAAAGCCTCGAACCGTTGAGATTCAAGGCTTTTTCCTGGCACGCCGTAAGGGATTCGAACCCCTGACCTTCTGGTCCGTAGCCAGACGCTCTATCCAGCTGAGCTAACGGCGCTCAAGCGCCTTAGTATATTAGCATAGCCGGACGTGAAATGCAAGCCTTTTTTGAAAAAATTTTTTTGCTTACATTTCGAGCGTGTTTTTCAGATCCTCGGCCTTGTCCGCTGCCGTCTGCATTGCGTCGTTCATGGCCTGACGGCTCTTCGGATTTTTCCACAGCGCCGTCATCACCGCGGCGCCGATCGACATGCCGAGCAGCAGGTGCTTCATCGTTTTCATCATGCATCGCCTCCGCGTTCAGTATGCCCGATCGCAGCCGCCGCATTCCTGTCAGATTCCGGATTGAATCATCCGCAATTCCTGTGATATAATAAAATGTCGAAAAATGTTTTCAGGAGGTCTGTTATGGATCTGCGTGTACTTGCGGTGGGCGACGTCTGCGGCGTTGCCGGCCTGCAGTTTTTGACCGAGCGTCTCAAGGCGCTCAAGGCCGAGCGGAACATCGATTTCTGCGTCGTGAACGGGGAGAACGCCAACGTCGTCGGCGTCACGCCCCGGCAGGCGGACGATCTCTTCTCTGCCGGCGCGGACGTGATCACGCTCGGCAATCACACCTGGGTGCGCTATGAGCTGCAGCCCTATCTGGACTCGCACCGCCGCATCCTGCGCCCGGCGAATTTCGCGCCGCAGTGCCCCGGGCGCGGCTGGGGCGAATTCAAGACGAAGAGCGGCGTCGAGCTCACGGTCGTGAACCTCATGGGCCGCTTCACGCTCGACGTGAACACGGATAACCCCTTCCTCGTCGCCGACGAGATCCTCGAGCAGGTGCAGACGAAGATCGTCCTCGTCGACCACCACGCCGAGGGCACGAGCGAAAAGCGCGCCATGGGCTTTTATCTCGACGGGCGCGTCTCCGCCGTCTGGGGCACGCACACGCATGTGCAGACCTCGGACGCCGAGGTGCTGCCGGACGGCACGGGCTACATCACCGACCTCGGCATGACGGGCCCTGCCAACTCCGTCCTGGGCATCGAGCCGGAGCAGAGCATCGGCCGCTTTCTCGGCGATCCGCCCCGGCGCTATGATGCGGCGGCGGGACGCTGCAAGCTGGAGGGCGCGATCTTCACCATCGACTGCGAGACCGGGCTCTGCCGGAGCGCGGAGGCGCTGCGCGTCCGATGAGCGTCCGAGTGCTCCACGCGGCGGATCTGCATCTCGATTCGCCCTTTGAGGCGCTGCCCGGGGCGCTCGCGGCCCAGCGGAGGCAGGAGCAGCGCGCGCTTTTGCGCTCCCTGCCGGACATGGCGCGGGAGAATGGCGCGGAGATCATCCTCCTGCCCGGCGATCTGCTCGATTCCGACAGCGCCTATGGTGAGACGGCGCGGCTGCTCTCCGACGTGTTCGACGGCTGCGGCTGCGAGGTGTTCATCGCCCCCGGCAACCACGATTATTACGCGCCGGACAGCCCCTACGCCCGTCTGCGCTTTCCGGAGAACGTACATATCTTCCGCGAGAACCGGCTCACGCCCATTGAGCTGCCCGCCCTCGGCGTGCGCGTCTGGGGCGCGGCGTTCACCGACCGCCGGAGCGCGCCGCTGCTGCGCGGCTGGCGCTGCCCGCGCGAGGGACAGATCGAGCTGCTCTGCGTCCACGGCGAGGTCGGAAATGCCGCCTCGCCCTATAACCCGATCACCGCGGAGGAGCTCGCGGTCTGCGGCGTGGACTATGCCGCGCTCGGCCATGTGCACCGCTTCGGCGGCGTTCTGAAGGCGGGCAACACGACCTATGCCTGGCCCGGCTGCATGGAGGGCCGCGGCTTTGACGAGACGGGGGAGAAGGGCGTCCTCCTCGCCGAGGTCGACCGCAGAAGCGCGAAGGTGCAGTTTCTGCCCGTCGACGGGCGGCGGTATGAGATTTTACCCGTGGACGTCACAGACATCTCCCCGCTCGAGGCGGTGCTCTCCGCCCTGCCGGAGGACAGCCCGCGCCACATTTTCCGCGTCATCCTCCGGGGCGAGGCGCAGCGCGCGCCGAATCTCCCCGCCCTGCGCGCCGCGCTCGAGGGCATGACCTTCGCGCTGGAGCTGCGCGATGATACCCGCCTGCGCCGGGAGCTCTGGTCGGGCGCGAACGAGGACACGCTGCGCGGACTCTTTCTCTCCGCGCTCAAAACCCGCTATGACGCCGCCGCCACCGCGTCCGAGCGCCAAAAGATCACGCAGGCGGCCCGCTGGGGGCTCGCTGCGCTCGACCGGGACGAGGAGGTATTTCCCTTATGATCATCCGAACCATGAAGGCCACCTTCGGCACCCTCGCCGGAGACGAGCTCAAGCTCGACCGCGGCCTCAACATCATCTACGCGCCGAACGAGAGCGGCAAGAGCACCTGGTGCGCCTTCCTGCGCGCCATGCTCTACGGCGTGGACACTGCCGAGCGCGCCCGCGGCGGCAGACTGCCGGACAAGACGAAGTACGCCCCGTGGAGCGGCGCGCCCATGCAGGGCGAGATCACGCTCGAGCACGAGGGGAAGGCCATCACGCTCCGCCGCACGACGCCGAACGAAAAAGCGCCCATGCGCGACTTTGCCGCCGTCTATACCGGCACGAACGAGCCCGTCCCCGGCATCGACGCCGCGACCGTCGGGCAGACGCTTACCGGCGTGAGCGCGCCGGTCTTCGCGCGCACCGCCTTCATCGGGCAGGGCAGCGTCACCGTCACGGGCACGCCCGAATTGGAGCGCCGCATCGCGTCCATGGTCACGGCGGGGGAGGAGACCACCTCCTTCACCGAGGCGGAGGGACAGCTCCGCGCCTGGCAGCGCAAGCGGCAGAACGTCTCGCGCGGCGAGATCCCGGCGATTGACCAGAAGATCGCCGCCATCGAGCAGAAGCTCGAGACCGTCTCCCAAAGCGGGCAGAAGCAGGCGCTCCTGCAGCGGGAGCTGGAAGAAAACGAAGCCGAGATCGCCCGCTTGACCGCGGGCATGAACGAGGCGAGAGCCCGCCAGCGGCGCGAGGCGCTCTCCCAGATGGGGCAGGAGAAGGCGAGCCTCCAGCATGTGGAGGACGAGCTCGCCGCCGCGCGCCGAGACGCGGCGCAGAAGCGCACCGCCCTCGAGCGCACGCGCTTCGGCGTCGCGGACCCGGATGACGTGGCGGAGACCCTCGAGCGCGACGCCGAGGCCGCCCGCGAAAACCTCCGCGCCTCCAAGCGCACGGGAAAGCCCTATTTCTGGATCGCGGCGCTCCTGCTCGCCGCGCTCTGCGCCGTACTGGGCTATCTCGTGAATCCGCTGCTGTATTATGCCGCCGTCGCCTGCGCGCTCGCCGCCGTGGGCTTCGGCGTCTGGCAGCTCGTGCAGAATAGGAGGGCGGCCGAGGCGCATCAGGCGTTTCTCGCCATCCTGCAGCAGTATGATTCCAAGAGCATCAACGACATGTTCCGCCTCGCGGAGGAGCACCGCGCGGCTTACCGTGCCTGCCGCGCCGCCATGCAGACAGAGCGCGAGCTCTCCGCCCGCGCCGAGGACGCGCGCGAGCATCAGGCCGAGACGCACGAGCGCCTCCTGCGCCAGCTCGATTTCGAGCGCGGCGACGGCGAGGCCGCAACGTATTTCCGCCAGAAGCAGGCGCTCGAGCGCGTGACCGAGCGGCTGCGCGCCCAGCAGTCGGAGCTCGCCGGCGCGGTGCGCGCGATCGGCGACCCGATGGCGCTCGAGAGCGAGCTCGAGACGCTCCGCACCAGAAGAGACGAGCTGCAGGATCAGTATGACGCGATCGCCCTCGCCATCGACGCACTCAAGGAGGCGGACGGCGAGATCCAGACGCGCTTTTCCCCGGAGCTCGCTGACAAAGCCGCGGACTATATGGACTATCTCACGCAGGGACGGTATGACGGCGTCGCCCTCACGCGCGACTTTGCCGCCAGCGCCAAGCGCGCGGACGATCTTCTCCCGCGCAGCGCGTCCTATCTCTCGGCGGGCGCGGCGGATCTGCTGTATCTCTCGGTGCGCCTCGCCATGTGCGCCATGACGCTCACGGGCGACGATCCCTGCCCGATCATCTTAGATGATACCCTCGTGAACTTCGACGACGGCCGCGCCAAGCGCGCCATGGAGCTCTTCTACGAAATCAGCCGCGAGCGGCAGGTCATCCTCTTCACCTGCCACAAGCGCGACTATCCCGACGCCGTCGTGGACGCGAATATCATCTGATCATTCCCCCGCAGCAGCCGGGAAAACGCGGAATGCCATACCAGTTTTGGCATTCCGCCGTACCATTTTACGTATTTCCGTGGATAAACAACCATCGGCGTGCTATACTGAATCCATCATACCGAAGCGCACCGCGCGGGGAAGCTTCCCCGTGCGGTTTTCGCAGACCGGTTGGTTTTCTGAGAGCAACTGCTGCAGGCAGTGATTATTCCGCTTGTATTCGTCTGTTTGGAATGATAAACTGTCTTTGCGGTTTTATTCAGTATTTGGAGGTAAGCTAATGAGAAAACGCATCGTAAGCCTTCTGCTTGCGCTTCTGATGGTGCTGACGCTGGTACCCTCTCTCGGAACGCAGGCGAATGCGCAGACCGGCGGGCACACCCGCTCCGAGGCCGTGAACTGGGCGATCTCCCAGCAGGGCGAGAGCCTTGATTTCGACAACGTTTACGGCGAGACCAGCGTCGATCTGATCAAGTATTATTACAAGTATCTGGGCGAGAACGCCAGCTATGCGATGGGCAACGCGAACGCCTATGCATGGAATGATCTTCCTCCCGGATGGACGCGCGTCACCAGCGATTACCGCCCGGGCGACATCGCCGTGTTCAAGACCAACTACAAGGATTACAACGACAACGGCGTTTACATTCTCGGCACCGGCGATCTGGGCCATGTGTCCATCATCACGTCGATGGACGGCGCCTGGTTCACGTCCATGAACCAGAGCTACGCCGGGCATCCCTATGTGGAGCAGAAGAGCTTCCACACCGCCTGCATCGACTGCGCCATCCGCCCGGATTTTATTGCCAACAAGCTTCCGGACGATTTTTACGGATATCTGATCCAGATGTCCCCCTGGCACCACACCACGGTGAACGGCGACAATCTTGAGCTCTGCGCCAGAAACGGCAGCGTCCCGAAGCAGATCTTTCACTATATGAAGCAGTCGGACGGCTATTTCAAGATCGTCAATGAATACAACGGCGCTGTTTTGGGCCTCTATAACGGAAACACCGCCTCGGGCACCAATGTCGGCGTGTACGCGGACAACGGCTCCAACGCGCAGAGATGGAAGATCTATGACACCGGCAACGGCGTGTTTGAGCTTCTGCCCAAGGCGAACGAGAACGTTGCGCTGGACGTCAACGGCGGCGCAACAGACGTCGGCGGAACCAACCTTCAGGTCTGGAACCGCAGCGGCGGCGCTGCGCAGCGTTTTTCGCCGTACATCATCACCCAGGACGGCGTCACCTATGAAAAGCCGGCAAAGCCTTCTGCCAGCGCCGTGATGACGACCGAGGCGACTGCCGGAGTGGAGACTGAGATTACGTGGAATCCGTCTCCGCTGGTCAATCAGTGGGACGAGCGCAGCTATTCGCTGACGGTGAAGGACAGCAGCGGCGCTGTCGTGCTCGAGGAAGCCGGTCTGACGGCAACGAGCTTCACCTTCACGTTCCCTGCCTCCGGAACGTACACTGCGCAGGTCACGGCAGTGAATACGATGTATCAGGATTATCAGACGGTCGGCAGTGAGACCGGGATCACCGTCCAGACAACGTGCGAGGCGGTAGGACACCAGACCGAGCTGCGCAACGCGAGACCCGCGACCTGCACGCAGCCCGGCTATACCGGCGAGCCCGTCTGCACCGTCTGCGGCGAGATCATCGCGCCCGGCGAGGTGATCCCCGCCCTCGGCCACAGCTGGGATGAAGGCGTCGTCACGCAGGAGCCGACCGAGACCGCCGACGGCGTGAAGACCTTCACCTGCGAGCGCTGCGGCGAGACGAGAACCGAGTCCATCCCGAAGCCGGAGCCCGTGGACCCCAACCCGTTCGTTGACGTCGCAAAGGGCAAGTTCTACTACGACCCGATCCTCTGGGCGATCTCGCAGGATCCGGTGATCACGACCGGCGTGACGGACACGACCTTCGTGCCGGATCGCATCTGCACCCGCGCCCATGTGGTCACGTTCCTCTGGCGCGCCAACGGCTGCCCGAATCCGTCGACTCTGAATAGTAATTTCAAGGACGTCAAGGACACGAGCAAGTACTACTATAAGGCTGTCCTCTGGGCAAACGAGCAGGGGATCACCACCGGCTACTCCGACGGCACCTTCCGCCCGGATGACGAGTGCACCCGCGGACAGGTCGTCACGTTCCTGTGGCGCGCCAAGGGCTCTCCGGCTCCGACGGGCGTGACCAATCCGTTCTCGGATGTCGCGAACGGCAAGTACTACACCAACGCCATCCTCTGGGCGCTGAAGAACAACATCACCCAGGGCAGAACGGCCACGACCTTCGGCCCGGACGACGCCTGCACAAGAGGCCACGTCGTCACGTTCCTCTATC
>CAMJHX010000031.1 GCA_946405655.1 uncultured Clostridia bacterium | reverse complement strand
CAGATCATCATGGGCGACCACCAGCTCAACAAGCCCATGAATTCCTGCGCCCTCTGCGGCCAGTGCACCGCCGTCTGCCCCAACGACATGGACATGGCGCGCGTCTGCCATCTGGCGCGGGAGAACATGGTGTCTACCGACAAAATGCCCCTCGCGCCGCACGAATTTGCGCTGCTGGACATGCTCTTTTCCAACGAGGAGGCGTTTCTTTCGCGTCCCCAGCCGGGCTTTGAGACGTGCAAGTATGTGTTCTTCCCCGGCTGCCAGGCAGCCGCCGTCGCGCCCGAGACGGTGCGCGCGGCGTGGGAGGATCTCGCGGCGAGACTTCCCGGCGGCGTGGGCATCCTGCTCGGCTGCTGCGGCGCGATCGCCGACTGGGCGGGGCGCACAGAGCTCTATGAACAGACGAAGGCGTTTCTGGACTTAGAGCTCTCCAAGCTTGGCGACCCGATCGTCATCGCGGGCTGCCCCACCTGCGCAAAACAGCTGCGCGGGCACGAGGGCGTCACCGTCGTCGGCGTCTGGGATGTGCTGCTGCAGCTTGGCCTGCCGGAGGGGGCAAAAGGGCTCGACCGCCCCGTCGCGGTGCACGACGCCTGCGGCGCAAGGGGAGACGCGGAAACACAAACGGCAATCCGCACGCTTTTGACACAGCTTGGCTGCGAGCTGACGGAAATCGAGGACAGCGCAGACCGCGCGCCCTGCTGCGGCTACGGCGGGCTCGCCGCCTACGCGAACCCCGAGGTCGCCGGGGAGCTGACGGAGCAGTGCGTCAGCAGGGGCGACGGGCCGTGGGTCACCTACTGCATGGCCTGCCGCGACCGCTTTGCCCGCGCGGGGCATCAATCGCGCCATCTGCTCGAGCTCGTCTACGGCACCGACGCCGGAGACCCGCCCGACATCAGCGAAAAACGAATGAACCGCCGCGCGCTCAAGCGCGATCTGCTGCGGGAATACTGGAATGAGGAGATCGGCGGTATGGAGCCGGAGTTCAAGATCGAATATACAACCGACGCCCGCGAGATGATGGACGCGCGCATGATCCTCACCGAGGATGTGGAGCGAGTCCTCCGTGCCATGCGCGAGACGGGCGAGGCGGTGCTGGACGGCGAGACCGGGCAGATCATCGCCCGCGCGCGGCTCGGCAACACGACGTTCTGGGTCGCCTTTACGGAGACGGGAGCGGACGCCTATCTGGTGCACCGGGCGTACAGCCACCGCATGCAGGTCGAGAGGAGGAACGGCTGATGGACGAGCGAAGCTATTACACCATAGACCCCGAGGGCAAGCTGCAGTGCCTCAAGTGCGGCGTGCCGCTCGTGAAGGGCAAGGCGAAGTTTCTCTATCTCGACAACGGCTTTCCCGTGGAGCTGCCGGTCTGTCCCGTCTGCGGCTTTGTCTATGTGCCGGAATCGTTGGCGCTGGGCAAGGTGGCGTCCGTGGAGCGGGCGCTGGAGGACAAATGACGCGGCACCCGGGAGACACCAGACATTTGATCGATCTGGCGGATTTGCAGCCCGGCGCGAGGGTGCTCGATCTCGGCGCGGGCGACGGCGACGGCGTGCGCCTGCTGCGCAGCCTCGGCTATGACGCCTGCGGCGTGGATCAAAACGCCGCGCCGGACGTGGCGGCGGGAGACCTGCTGCGCACCGGCTTTCCGGACGGCAGCTTCGACGCCGTGATGAGCGAGTGCGCCTTCTTCGTCTCGAGCGACGTGCCCGGCGCGCTCCGGGAGAGCGCGCGGCTCCTGAAGCCCGGCGGGACGCTGCTGCTGGCGGACGTGTTTTTTGAATCCCCGGAGCCGCTTTTGGAGGCGGCGGGGTTTCAGCTCCTCGTGAAAGAGGACTGGACGGTCGCGTGGCGGGAATATTATCTCCGCGCGCTCTGGGAGGGCACGATAGAGACCTGCCCAGCCCCAAAAGGAAAAAGCCAATACTGGATGCTGATCGGAAGGAGGGGTAGTAATGGATCTGTTTGACCGTGTGATGGAGCTGAGCCAATACGGCTATTTCTGCTCCCAAATTCTTGCGATCCTCATGCTGGAGACGACCGGCGAGGAGAACCCCGGCCTCGTGAAGGCGATGGGCGGGCTCAACGGCGGCGTCGGCTTTTCGCAGGGCTGCTGCGGCTGCATGACCGGCGGCGCCTGCGTGATCTCCTATTTCACCGGCAAGGGGCAGGACGTCGGCTATTACGATGCGCAGCACAAGCCCGCCATGGCGGAATTCACCCAGTGGTTCGAGGAGGAAATGCTCGACGCCTTCGGCGGCATCGAGTGCCGCGACATCACGAAGGGCAACCCCGCCAAGCGCGTGCAGTACTGCCCGCAGATCATTGCGGACACGTTCCGGAAGTGCATGGAGATCTTGGAGAATCGAGGGTTTCTGTAACATGCGGCGCACAAGGCTTGACGCGCTGATCTGCGCGCAGGAAAAGCTGCCCTCGCTCTCCCGCGCGGAGATCGAAGCCATGCAGCTGCGCAGGCTCAACGCATTACTCAAAAAAGAACACGACCGGCAGGGCTTCTACCGAGACCTGCCGGCGTCTTTGCGTTCTCTGGATGAACTTGCCGCGCTGCCGTTTACAACGGCGGAAGACCTCGCCGCGCACGGAAACGGCCTGCTGCTCCTCTCGCAGAGCGCGGTGGAGCGCGTCGTGACCGAGCGCACGAGCGGCACGACCGGAAACGCCAAGCGGCTTTTCTACACCGCGGGCGATCTGGAGCGCACGGTGCAGCTGTTTATGGCGGGACTGGGCGAGCTCATCTTCCCCGGGAGCGTCACGATGATCTGCTTTCCCTTCTCCGGCCCGAACGGGCTGGGCGAGCTGATTGCCGCAGCCATTGAGCGGCTCGGTGCAAGGCCGCTGCGCGTCGGCGTCGGCAAAAGCTACGCGGAGCTTGCTGAGATTTTAGAGAAGGAGCAGCCGGACACCTTCGTCGGCATGCCGGTGCCGCTTTTGAGTCTGCTGCGCGTCTGCGGCAGAGGGAGCCTCCGCCGCGCGCTCGTGAGCGGTGACGCCTGTCCTGAGGCGGTGATGCGGGGCATCGAGGAGCGCCTCGGCTCGAAGCTCTTTCCGCACTACGGCTCGCGCGAGATGGCGCTCGGCGGGGCGATCACCTGCGCCGCCCACGCCGGGATGCATCTGCGCGAAAACCATGTGATCGCGGAGATCGTCTCGCCCGCGGGAAAACCCCTCCCGGAGGGAGAATGGGGCGAGCTCGTCATCACGACCATCGGCATGGAGGCGATGCCGCTCATCCGCTACCGCACCGGCGACCGGGCGCGGCTTCTCCCCGGCGTCTGCCCCTGCGGAAGTGCACTGCGCCGGCTCGACACGGTCTCGCGCCTCGACGCGGCGGCGTTTCTCGATCTCGAAAACGCCGTGTTCTCCCTCCCGTGGGTCGCGGACTATCGCGCCGTGCGAAAGGCGGACGGGCTGCATCTCGAGGTTCTCACCTGCGGCGAGCCGGGGCCGCTCCCGAATCTCGATGCAAAATGGTCACTCCGCCCCGTCCGGCAGGAGGATCGGCCGTTGATCACCGGAAAGCGCAGCTGTATCCTTGATTCCTGATACACAGAAAGACCGGCACATCCAGATGGATGTGCCGGTCTTTCATTCGCCCGACGCAGTTTTCAAAATCTCCGCGGCTCGCTCCATGACCGCTTCCAGCGCGCCGTCCAGCTTGCGGGAGATCTTGGAAAGCTTGCGGTAGGCATGGCGGTCGTCCCCGGGCTCGCTGCCGAGGGCGACGATCTCCCCATGCTCCAAATACGGCAGCCAGCGATCCCGGTCGTGGTGATGCGACAGGGCGGAGAAGCTGAGCTCTCCCCTGCAGCCGATGGCAAAGAGCCGCTGCGCATCCTCCTCGCTGAGCCGCTCCATGCCCGCGATGATGACGCCGCGCACCTGCTTTTGCAGCCGCTCGAGGGACGCCGCGGCCTCCTCCGCGAGCCGTCCGTCCGGCAGGCGCAGCAGCAGCCAGCCATCCCCGGTGCAGAGCGCGGAGAGCTCCTCCCGCTCCAGCGCCGGGTGCCACAGCACCTCCGCGCCGACCGCCACGCGGGGCATCCCCTCCTGCAGCAGCAGCTCCAGGTGCTCCGCCGCCGCGTCTCTGCGTTTCAGAAACAGCGCCGCCGGCATCTGATCCAAATCCAGCAATGGCGCTGCCACGAGCACATCCACCCCGGCCTGCTGCGCCAGCAGCAGACGGCGGATGGCCGTCAGATGCGACGGGCAAAGGTTGTCCATCCCCGGCAAAATCTGCGCACGAAAATCAATCAGCATTTCATTTCCACTCTCTCTGTACATATTTAGAGCATAATCTCGCTTTTTTCCTTGCTCTCGCTGATGAGGCGGTTCAGCCATTTCGCCGGCCAATAGAGCGCGAGGCCGAGCCCCATCGCGCCGAGCGTAAAGAGCACGAGCGCTCCCATGCACTTGGCATAGGTATTGCCATACATCCCTGCGACGCATTCGCGCATGGCGTCCATGGCATAGCGAAACGGCATGGCGGGATAGAGCTTCTGAAACACGCGGGGCAGCACCTCCACCGGGTAGGTGCCGCCGGAGCCCGCCACCTGCACCACGAGCACGATCACGCCCAGCGCCTGACCGATGCTCTCGAGCGCGAACACCAGCGCATAGTTGATCATCGTAAAGCACACGCCGTTGAGACACGCCGCCAGCACGAAGCGCACCGGGTGCAGGCACTGGACGCCGACATAGACGAGATCGCCCAGCGAGACGATCAGCCCCTGCGCCAGACCCACGAACAGAAACAGGCCATAGCGCCCGAAGAAGCTCTGCCACGGCCGCAGACCGGGGTACTGCTCCGGATGCTTGATGCGCACCTTCAGCAGCACCGCAGCCAGCAGCGCGCCGACCCACTGCGCCAGCACGGTATAAAACGGCGCCATGGCGGAGCCATATTCCCGCACCTCATAGAGCACCTGCGTATCCATCCGCACAGGCGACGCGAGATAATCGGCGATGAGCGCGGCGTCATCCGTGAGCACGCCGGTCAGCCGCTCGAGCAGCTCGCTTTCCGACAGGCGCTCCAGCAATCCGGACACGGTTGCGAGCCGCTCCTGCAGATCGCCGACGGCCTGCGCCGTGTCGGTGAGGCCCCCCTGCAGTGCATCGAGCGCCGCGCCGTATCGGCCCAGCACGCCGACGAGGGTCTCAAAGCCGCCTCCCATGCCCGCGAGGGAGGCCTCCGCCGCGCGCACCGCGCTCTGCGCCGCGCCGATCGCCCGCCGGAGCTTGCTCTCGAGCGCATCCGTCCCGGTTTGTGCAATGTCCGTGACCGTCTGCTGCGCATCGTGAATTTCGTCCAGAATCGCCTGCCGCACGGTTTGCACGCCGTCCCAGCCGTCCTCCGTCACGGTTTCGAGCCGGGCGAGGCGGTCATAAATTTTGCCGTATCGCTCCGCGAGGCGGGTGAAGGCGTCTGCCGGCACATCGAGCCCGAGCGCCTTCAGATCCGCCGCGGCGGTCAGGGCGCTGTCTCGCCGCGCGGAGATCAGCCGCAGGCGGGAATCCAGATCGTTTGATACAAAGTCGTTATAGCAATCCACGTCCGTAAACGCCGACGTCACCACGCCGGTGAGGTCCTGCAGGTCCGCATCAAACTCCGCGACGAGCCGGCGGAGGGCGGCTGCGGTCTCGCCGACGGCGGAATCCGCGTCCGAGATCGTCTCGCCCGCGCTGCCGATGACGCTGCCGCCCGCCTGCGTGACGTTCGCGGCGTCCCCGACGAGCGTTTGAGACAGGCCGATGAGCTGATCTGCCGCCGCCGTCAGATCGGAGGCGGCGGCGAGCACGCTGTCCGCGTCGCTGAGCCGGTCGCTCAGCTGCTGCGTCTGCGTCGAGAGCGTGCGCAGCACAGTCTGGGGATCGTGCCCACTCGCGGAGAGCACGGTAGACGCCTTGCTCACATAGGTGGCGATGGTCTCGACAAAGGCGGCGTTCACCTGCTCCTGCACGGCGGTTTTTGCCTTGCCGGTGATTTTCGGAGCGATGGCGTTTTTCTTTTCGTTCTCATAATACTGCAGCTGCGGGTTTTGAAGCTCCCCGCTGAGAAAGCTGAGGGCGTGGGCGGTGAAGTCCTCCGGCACGATCAGCGCCGCGTAGTAATCGCTCGCACGGACGCCCTCGAGCGCCGCGTCCGCGGAGTCTGGAAACTCCCAGCCGATGGAATCGTTCGACTGCAGCGCCTCGATGATCTTGTCGCCCACATTGATCTGCAGGCCCAGAAGCTCCGCGCCCTGATCGCTGCTCACCACAGCCACGCGGATGCGGCCGGTGGCCTCGCTGTCATAGGGCGACCAGTTGGAGAAAATGTTGAACCACGCATAGAGGCACGGGATGATGCACAGCCCCATCAGCGTCACGATGGCGATGACGCTCGCCGTCATGCGCCGCAGGTCGGTGCGCAGGATCTTGGCAATGGTTCTCATGCTTCCGCCTCTTTCTGCTCCGGGCTTTGGGCGGCTTCCTCGCGCCGCGCCGCGATACGGCTGTGAATCGGGCGCTCCAGCTCCGGCACCAGCTCATCAAAGCCCAGCTCCTCGGAGGACACGCTCTGCATGGCGCGGATGACCTTGTGATCGAGATATTCGACCGTGATGAGATAGGCAGAGAGCAGGAACATGCCCAGAACCCAGACCAGCAGAAACACGATCCGGGAGCTGCCCGTGAGCCAGAGCAGCACCGCCAGCACCGCCGGCAGCACCAGCAGCCCCCACAGACCGCGGCGGATGCGCCGCTTGTTGGACTGGTGCAGCAGCTCCGTCTGCGTCAGCAGACGGGCATACAGCTTCTCATATCGGTTGTCCCGCTGCGGCTTTCGCTTTGCCATCTCAAATCACCTCCGTTTCTTCCAGCTTTTCTTCCACAAATTCGTTCATGCCGATGAACGGTCTGCGCACCAGCAGCCCGATCGCAAGACCCAGCGCGCCGAAGAGCAGCAGCTTTCCGAGATCGATCAGATAATCACACCGATACACGCCGCAGATCGCCTCGCGCATGGCGTTGATCGCATACGGAAACGGGAAAAAGAGATATATCTTCTCAAAGATCGGCGGCAGAATCTCGATCGGATAGCTGCCGCTGGAGCCCGCGATCTGCAGCACCATGACCACGACGACGATCGCCTTGCCGATGTCGCCGAAGGAGAGCGTGAGCGCATAGATCAGCAGCACGAACACCAGACTCGTGACCGCGGCGGCGACCCAGAGCAGCCACGGTCTCGCCGCCTGCACATCGAGCAGGTAAAGGTCTCCCAGCACGATGACCGCCGCCTGCACCTGCCCGACGAGAAAGAACAGCGTAAAGCGTCCGAAAAACCGCTGCGTCTCCGTCGCGGCGGGAAATTTCTCCGCGTCCGCATGCACCTTCAGGATCGCGACGAGGATGACCCCGCCGACCCAGAGCGCGAGCACGGAATAAAACGGCGCCATGGCAGTGCCGTAGGAGTTGACCGAATAGACCTCCTGCACGTCGACGTCGACGAGCGCGGAGAAAAAGGAGCCGTATCGGTCGGCGTTCCCGCCGAGCATATCGATGAGCGTCTGCAGCTTCTCGTCCGGCTCCGCCTGCTCCACGCGCGAAATGATCGTCGAGAGTCCTTCCCGCGCGCGGTCGAGCACGCCGCGCAGCTCTCTCAGGGCGGAATCGACCGCGCTCACAGTCGTCTGCGCGCCGTCCATCACCGGAAGGACGCCGGCAACGCCGCCCTGCACGCTGCCGAGCAGCGGCTGCACCGTGTCCAGCACTGCGGTGAGATCCCGCGCGAGCGTGTCAAACGCCGGGGTCAGCGAGCCGGTCAAAACCGCGCGCATATCCGCTATGGTTTGGCTCCACTCCGTGATCAGCGCGGGGAGATTGCTCAGATCGCCCGAGCGCCGCAGCGCCTCCAGTTCGGTCTGCATCGCAGCGGTCCGGTCGATGAGCGCGTCCAGATCCGCCGCGGCGCGTTTGGCGCCGATCAGCGTGGGCTCGGCGGGAAAGATCGCGCGCAGCGTCTCCAGATGCGTCTGCAGCTGGGAGGCATGGAGGATCATGCGCTCGAGCAGCGCCTCCTGCGCATCCTGCATGGCCGAGGCCGCGTCCGATTCGGAAAGCGCTGTGACGTCCTCCGCGAGCGCGTCCAGCGCGGACGCGATGGCGCCCAGCTGCTCCGACGCCGCCGCAGAGAGCGCGTCCACGCTCTGCCGCGCGCCCGCAATCGCGCTTTTTGCGCCCTCCGCCGCGCCGCCTCCGGAGAGATCCACCCCGGAGAGGGTTTCCTCCGCGCTGCCGAGCAGCGCGTTCAGGCTGTCCGTATTCGCGGTAAAGCCGTCGATCGCGGCGCAGTATTGCTCGAGCGTCTCACGCAGCTCCGTCATCTCCGCCACGGCGCGCTGCACCGCCTCGCCGGAATCCGCTGCGTCCTCCACGCCGTTTGCTGCGAGAAAGATCGTGCGAAACAGCGTCTGCAGATATTTGGTGTTGATCGTCTCGTGCAGGGTGCTCGCCGCGGTCTCGGTGATCTTGGCGGCGACGGCATTTTTCTTCCCGTTTTCATAGAACGTCAGTCCGGCGTCCTCGGAGAGCAGCCCCTTTTCAATGTCGAACATATTGGAAGTAAACTGCGGCTCGAAGACGATCGCCGCGTAGCTCTCGCCGGACTCCGCCTCCGCGATGGCCTCCTCCGCCGTCGCGGGAAAGACCCAGCCGATGCTGTCGCTCTCGCGCAGCGTGTCCATGACCTGATCGGCCATGTTGACATAGGAGCCGTCGGCGAGGGTCGTGCCGGGATCGCGGCTCGCCACGGCGATGCGGATGTTGCCGGTGCTGCCGTAGGGGTCGTGGTTGGAATAAATATTGAACCACGCGTACAGGGCGGGCAGCACGCAGATGGCGATCAGAATCACCATCGCGAAAAACTGCCGGCTCACGCCGCGCAGGTCGGATCGGAAGATTTGAAGAACCGTCTTCATTTCGTCACTCCTTGTTCTGGACGTCAAACAGATCTTAATCTGATTTATTATGGCCGGACGGGCCGGAAAAGACCACAGAGAATCCCACCGGTTCCTCCGGTTGTCTCACAAAACACTGCTTTTGTGCAAACGGCAGAAAGCCGCCCTCGAGAGGACGGCTTTCCGCATCAAGTGGAGAATTTGAACAAACTGCTCTCATCAAAAGCAGATTGCTGCTGCATTTCTGCGCTTCAGGTCAGATGGGGCGACGGCGTGTGGGGTCTGCGGTGCCGGCGCGGCTGCGTCTCCGGCTCGGAGGACGCTTCGTCGTCCGCTGCACTCAGCACGGCGACGCCCAGCGCCACGCCCAAAAGACCGAGGCCGAACAGAACGCCGTCGGATACGGCGGCCTGATGCCGGGCATTTTCCGCAGTCTGAAGCTGATCTGTATAGACGGCCTCCGCCGTTTCCAGGATGGAAGCGTAGCTGGCGCCGGGCTGAATCTCGCCCTGCATCTCCGGCTGTGCCGCGAGCGCGCTCACGCCGGAATAGAGGCGGTTCTCGGCGCGGTAGGCGTCGACCATCTCATAGAGTCCGTCCGTGAACATGGGGTCGTCATACGTCGAACGCGTCGGCGCGCCGAGCGCGGTATAGGTCTGTTCCGTCTGCCCGAGGCGTTCGGCCGTGAGCATGAGCTTCTGCGCGTTTGCGATCTGCTGCCTGGCGTCGGCGGCCTGCGATTGGTAATCGGCGTCGCGCTGCCAAAGGCGAATGGCTCCGGTGAACATGGCGATCACCGCGATCACCGTCAGACAGATGCACAGGGTTTTTCTGGTTTTCATGACAATCACCTTTCTTTGTTTTGATGGTGTCATTGTAATCCCCGCGCGCCGGAAAGCAAACGGATAAAAAAGCCGATTTCCGCAAATTTTGCGGTCTTCTTCCGCGCTCCGCAAAAATGCAGAAGACCGGCATTTCACGGGTAACGAAATGCCGGGCTTCTGTCAGTATGAGTGAAGGGGGAGTTCCCCGCATCCTATGATAGGAAAAGCGTATCAGTATGCGGGGAGGAAGTTGGTTTCATCTTAACAAAATCGGAGTGAAACACAAGGCGCATTTTCTCCCATATGTCTGATTTTTGCATAGATTCCGGTTTTTGCGCAAAAATCAAAGTGCCTCCGGCTGCCCGAATTCCGTCCGGACAAACGATTCGGCGAGCTCGCTGAGATGGTCCACCGCGGCGTCCACATCCACGTCCATCCGTTTCCACAAAAAACGCAGGAAAAAGCCGAGGAACGCGATGCAGCAGAAATCCGCAAGCTCCCGCACCTTCTCATCCGGGACGCCCTTCGCCTCCGGCCGGGCGCGTAGATTCTGGTCGAACACGTCGTAGACGCGGCTGAAAAAGAACTGCTCCAGACGCTCTCTGGAAATGGAATTGTAGATATGGTAGATCAGACGGCTGTTGTCCTGACAATAATGCAGCAGCGCCTTCACGGACGCCTGCCAGTGCGCCGCGTCGGTGGGGATATAGCCGCTCACCTCCGCCGTGAGGCACTGGTCCAGCAGATCATAGATGTCCTCATAGTGATAATAGAACGTGTTGGGGCTGATCTCGCACCGCTTGACCAGCTCGGTCACGGTGATTTTGTCAAAGGGCATCTCCGTCAGCATCTCCTGAAAGGTCTGCTGGATTGCCTTTTCCGTAAATTGCATCATCGAAATCACCTCCATCGTATTGTTTGAATTTATCACAGGCACGGGAAAACGTAACCGGACAATTCCGCCGGAGTGTCAGCTTTTTGCGCAAAACCGCAGCATTCCCCAATCGTCAGAGCAGATATTGATACACGGCCCAGAAGTGGCAGAACGTGCCGAGCAGACAGAAGACGTGAAACACGCTGTGGCGGTAGCGCTTCGATTTTCCGACGCCGTAGAGCACCGCGCCGATGGA
>CAMJHX010000030.1 GCA_946405655.1 uncultured Clostridia bacterium | reverse complement strand
ACTGCACCGATGTATATGAGGCGGAGCATGTCTATTTCCTGCTCAAGCCGATCCGATCCGAGCAGCTGCGCCACGCGATTGAAAAGGCGCTCGCCGCCCTGCCGGAGGAGCCCGTTGATTTTCCGGTGAAGCGCAACAGCGAGATCCGCCGCGTGGCGCTCAGCGGCGTATACTGCATTGAGAGCTTTTATCGGAAGCTGCGCATTCAGACGGTCGAGGAGACGATCGAATGCTACGGCTCCCTCTCCGATCTGCCGGAGAACGTCCGCCGCAGCATGATCCACTGCCACAAGAGCTTTTTGGTAAACCCGGCGCACATCCAGAAGCTGGACGGCTCCTTCTTCCGGCTGACGGACGGCTCTGCCGTGCCGATCAGCCGAAATCGCTTTGCCGAGAGCCGTCAGGCCTTTCTGGATTACTGCGCCCGCCATCTGGAGAAGCGTTAAATGGAAGATATCTACGTCAATTTATTCTGGAAATGCGTCTGCTACACGCCGTCCTCGCTCGTGACATACTATGTCATGGCGAAAATGCTGAACATCCCGAAGCGATGGCTGTTCATGGTCGGCACGACGCTGGCGCACATTCTGCTGACCATCGCGACCGCATACGCCATTGACCGGGGCTTACCCCATGTGGACGCGCTGCGCGTCGGCCTGCAGACGGCGATTTATGTGTCGGCGGCCATCTTTTTCTCCCGGGAGTCGTTTTCGCGAAGGCTGATGGCATTTGGACTGTGCTACTTCGGCGCGCTGTTTGCCGAGGTCGGCTCCATCATTGTCTACAGCCTGCTCGGCGGCTCTGTTCAGATACACGGGGTTGCCGACGCGATGGAGCACCTCTCCTTCTATTTCTTCATGCAGGCAGTCGACTTTGCACTGCTGGTCGCCTTCTTGCTGATCGCCATGCTGCTCTGGAATCGCGTGATTTTGAAGAGCCATCGGAAGGTGCTCTGGCATTTTTCGCTGTTTCCGGCGTCACAGGTCGTGCTGATCAGCATAGCCGCATATTTTGCGACCATCGACAACTTTCAGGTTCTGCGGTATTATCTGCTGGGCGGCGCCGTGCTGCTGTGCGTGGCAACGGACTTTCTGCTGTTTCGCTCCGTGAGCGCGTTTTCCGCGCGGGCGCTGGCGGAGGAGCGCGCCGGCTGGCTTGAGCATCAGCTCGACCAGCAGCAGGCCTACTATGACCACATCCTCGCCGACCAGGAGGACGCCTCCCACATCCGGCACGACATCCGCAACCAGCTGCAGACCGCCTATGCACTCGTCCGAACGGGCGACACGGAGGCCGCGATCGCGCAGCTGGGCGATATCAGCGACGCGCTGGACCGCAACACGCGCTGCTGTGAAAACCGCGTGGTGAACGCGCTGCTGAACGTGAAGGCCGCGCGCTTTGCCGAGGCGGGGATCCCGCTTGAGTGCAGCTGCGAGGTGCCGCAGTATCTCTCGATCCCCGGCGTGGAGCTCTGCAGCCTGTTTTCCAATATGCTGGACAACGCCTTCAACGCCTGCAGAAACGACAGCTCTGAGCGGCGCGGCGCTTCGATCTCCTCCGATGTGCAAAACGGGATGCTGATCGTCCGCTGCAGCAACAGCTATGACCCGGCGCTGAAAACGCGCAGCGCGCCCGGTCACGGGCTCGGGCTGGACATTCTGCGCGATCTCGCCGAGCGGCGCGGCGGGGACATGAAGATCGAGCAAAAAGATCAAACATTCAACATCACGGTCTGGCTTCCGCTGGACGGGGCATGATCCGATCACAAAAAAGCAACCGGCAGTTTTGCCGGTTGCTTTTTTATTCGTTTGAATGGAGGATCCGCAGCGGTTCCTCCCAGAAGAGGTGCTGCGCGTAGTCCTCACCGTACTTTCTTGCGACGAAATCATAGCACGGACGCAGCTGCGGCGGGCGGCTGGTGAGATCGTGCGCGTCGGAGGCGATGAAATCCACAGCGCCTGCCTCGAGCAGGCGGCGGCTGCGCACCTTGGAGCCGCGGCCGAGGCCGCCCAGCGGGGACTGCGCGTCCACCTGCAGGATCACGCCCCAGGCTTTGAGCCGGTCGACCTCGCGCAGGTCGCGGTGGAACTTCTCATAGCGCTCCACGTGCGCGAGCACCGGGGTATAGCCGGAATTGAGGATGCGGAGCATGGCGTCGAGAATGTTCTCGGCGGGCTCGGGATAGAGAAAATCCACGAGCAGATACTGGGTGCCGTTCAGCGTTTGGCATCTGCCCTGCTCGAGCCACTCGATGCAGCTGCGTTCATAGCGAAGCTCATTGCCGAGGGAAAGCGCGAGCTCCGGGTGATGCTCCGCGGCATATTGCTTTGCGAGCTCAAAAGCGGACGCGATCTGCTTTTGATGCTCGCCGAAGTAGCCGGGGTGATAGTGCGGCGTGAAGCACAGCTGCCGCACACCGTCGGCGAAAGACGCGTCGATGAGGCGATACATCTCCTCTTCAGTCTTTGCCCCGTCGTCCACGCCGAAGAGCATATGGTTGTGAAGGTCTGCGATCATTCGGCTGCCTCCGGTCGGCGCAGGAGCGCGAGCACCTTCTCCGCGAAGGCGCGGTTCAGCCCTCTCGCTTCCTCCAGCGCGTCCGGATGCGTCTCGCAGCGGGCGATGTCCGCCTCGAGATCGCCGGAGTAAAACGTGGGCGTATAGCGCAGATGGTCGAACTTGGTGGCGATCTTCTCGGTGAGGATGACCTTCTTGCCCATGAGCGTCGCCCAGTACCAGACGTGATAGGTGTTCGTGAGGATGATCTCGGACTGGCCGATGAAGCGCAGGATCGTGCGCACATCGCGCGTCTGATTCGACAGCTTCTCGAACTGCGGGAAATCGCGGATGGGATACTGCTGATGCTCCACGACGCCGATGCGCCGCGTGATCGGATAGTCCAGCTCCAGCTGCGGCAGCATGCAGGAGACACAGGGCACATAGTCGAACCGGAAGCCATAATCCCGGGAGCCGATGAGCGCCATGTCCTCATAGCGGATCCTGGTCTTCGGGGGCTGATTGCCGCGGCGGGTATTGTCGCCCGCGCCCCAGATGACCACGTTGTCACACCGCTCGACACAGCGGTTGATGGTCTTCTGCCAGCCCTCGCACCATTCGAGCAGACCGCCGCCGCCGATGACGACGACGTCGTCGCGCAGGATGCTGTCATACCGGATGCCGTAAAACTTATGCACATACTGCACATGGTCGGCGAAGAAATCGCGGAAATAGAGCTCCGGACCGCAGAATTCATCGCCGGGGTTCTGCGAGCCGATGATATGGATGAAGTGGATGCGGGGCTTGGTATCGTCGCCCTTGCGCAGCGCCTCGCCCATGCGCAGATGATCCAGGATGTCGTCCCTGCCCTCGTTTCGGCGCGCGGATTCCCGCTGCTCCAGAACGGAGATGCGCCGGTGGAAATTCAGGCGGGAGAGCCAATAGCGGAGCTGATTGGAAAGGTTTTGCATGATGCAGTCTCCTGTTGACGGTTACTTTTGCTCGCCGAGATAGATCCGGCGGAGCCGCTCGGCGGAATCGGAGATATCGTAGCCCGCGGCGCGAACCTGCTCGGAGCAGTCGCCGCGCGCGGTGTTTGCTTTGGCGGCGGCGAGGATCGCCTCGCTCCAGCGCGCCGGGGAATCCTGCAGCGAGAGCTGCTCGAACGCGGCGGTCACCTGCGCCTCGGGCGGAACGGTGTCCGCACAGACGACCGGCAGGCCGCACGCCTGCGCCTCGACCGCGACGATGCCGAGCCCCTCGTAGGTAGAGGGGAAGACGAACACATCCATCGCCTGATAGAAATCCCAGACGCTCGTGCTCGTGCCGGCAAAGGTGACGTGCGAGGCAACGCCGAGCCGCTCCGCCTTCTCTTTGCACTGCTCGAGCAGATTGCCGCTGCCGACCAACATCAGATGCGCGCGCGGCTCGCGCTGCAGCACCTCGGCAAAGACGTCCAGCTGGAAATCATGGTTCTTCTGCGGGGCGAATCTGCCGACATGACCGACCACCAGCGCATCCTGCGGGATGCCAAGCTGCTCGCGCATGGCGCGCTTTTTCTCAGGGTCATAGATGTACTTCGGGGTGTCGATCGCGTTTTTCAGCACGGACGCTTTGCGCGCGCCGCGCTTGCCGAACAGATGCTCGGACGCCGCGACGGAGCAGCCGAGCTTGCAGTTGGACAGGAGCGTATTCGCAATTTGATACAGCCGGGAGCGCGGTCCGTAATGCGCGCTTCCGCTGGGGTTCGTGTTGTGAGAATGGGCGAGCCGGAGCGGGACACGGTGAAGAAACGCGACCAGCATCGCGATCGCAGTCATCTCCAGACGCCCGGTGTTGGAATGCACGGCGTCAAACTTCGTCTCGCGCAGGAGGCGGTTCAGATCCGCGGCGATCTCCTTCGCGTTATAGTTCGGATGCCCGCCGAGGATGATGTTGACGCCGATCTCGCAGTACTGATCATAGAGATCCTTCGCGTCGATGCCGCCATAGGTATAGAGATCCACCTGCAGATCCGAGCGGTCCATCGCCTTCATCAGCTGATAGAGCAGGACGGAGACGCCGCCGTAGCAGATGTCCGCGCCCTTGACCAGCAATACCTTCTTCATGGTTGGTTCCTCCGTTTCGTTCAGTCGCCGTAAAGACCGAGGGTGCGTCCGCCGTCCACGCCGAGGCTCTGACCGGTGATGAACTTCGCCTCGTCCGACGCGAGGAAGCAGACCGCGTTCGCGGCGTCCTCCAGCTCGCCGATCGTGTGGAGACAGTTGGTCTTTTTCAGGGACTCCGCCTTCAGATCGTCATATTCGCCGCGCTGCAGGAAGCCGGGCGTGACGCAGTTGACGGTGACGCCGTGCGCGCCGAGCTCGAGCGCGAGGGATTTGGCAAAGCCGAGGATGCCCGCCTTGGCAGCGGCGTATTCGGAATAGTTCGCCTTGCCCTGAACGCCGACGGCGCTGGAGATGAGGATGATGCGCCCGCTTTTCTGCGGCGTCATGACCTGCGCTGCCTTTCTGGAGCAGAGCATCGTGCCGCGCAGGTTCGTGGTGAGAACGGAATCGAGCACCTCGACCGACTGCTTTGCGAGCTCCTGCATGGCGCTGCGGGCGCCGCCTCCGGCGCAGCAGACGAGCACATCCAGCCCGCGAGCCGGGAAGACGCCGTCGAACGCCGCGTCGATGGAATCGGCGCTCGTGACATCGACGATGAGCGGCTCTGCCTGCAGGCCGAGACCGCGGATCTCGTTGACCACCTTCATGACGGACTCCTCGCGGCGGCCGCCCACATAGACGCAGGCGCCCTCGGCGGCGAGGCGCACGCAGACGGCGCGGCCGATCGCGCCGGAGCCGCCCGTGACGACGGCGGTTTTGCCCGCGAGCTTCGGCTGGTCGCCGACATGGATCTCATAGGGCTTCGCCGCGGTATAGATCGTGCGAACAAGCTTTTTCTTGAGCTTCTGCTTCACAGCCGAAATGATTTTCATAAGTCACCGATTCCTTTCAGTGCAAAAACTTTTTGATGGTGTCCTTCATATCCTCCGAGAGCATGCTGCCCACGCGCTGCTTCAGCGTCGGCGGCGGGAGGCGGAGATAGGTGCTGTTGATGGTGCGGATGCACTCTGCGTCCGTTTCCTTATCCGTGAACATCTCGAGGATCACCGGCGCGTCCGTCTCCTCGGCGAGCAGCTGCGGCAGCGCGCGGTCAAACTCCTCCTTGTTCCGGCAGGAGAGGTAGTTGAAGCCTCTCGAGCGCACCCACGCCTCCGCGCTGGTGTGGTGCTCGGCGGCGATGTGCTCGTCGAGCGTGGGGACGTTCGTCTGGTTCGGATAGGAATGGAAGATGCCGCCGCCGGAATTGTTGCAGAGAAGAATGCGGAGATTCTTTCCCACATACTGGTTCCAGAGCGCGTTCATGTCATAGAAAAAGCTGAGATCGCCGAGGATCAGAAAGCTGAGCCTGCCGCTGATGTGCGCCTGCCCGACGAAGGCGGACATGGAGCCGTCGATCCCGTGGGTGCCGCGGTTGCCGCAGACCGTGACCTTCTCCGAGGGCTGGAAATAGTTTGCCAGCCGGATGGAGTTGCTGTTTCCGATGTGCAGCAGCGCGCCGTCCGGAATGCGGCGGATGAGCTGCTGGATGCCGTACATGGAGGAATAGGCGACCGGCTCGTCGTTCAGGCTGCCCTGATTGCCGATGCGCGCATACTGCGCGCGCCAGGCGGCAAGATAGGCATTCTGCTTTTTCGGCTCGGCGAGCGCGGTGAATTTCTCAAAAAACGTCATGGGCGAGCAGGCGACGGTATCGGGCAGGCACTTGAACGGATCGGAGATCTGCCCGTCGGGAGAGACGTGCCAGTGCTCGCGGAAGAAATGCGGATTGCCGAGCTTGTATTTGAGCTCGGAGATGCTGAAGGCATTCATCGTGATGAGGATATCCGGCGCGAGAGCCTTGAGCTCCTCAGCATTCATCATCCGCGCCATCGGGAAGGAGTGGAGGCTGCAGCTGCAGTGCAGGTTGGAGAGCAGATCCGTCATGACGACGCAGGAATACCGCTCGCAGAACGCCTCGATCAGCGCCGTCTCCCGCTCAGAGGCGGGACCGCGCTGGCCGTAGATGATGAGCACCTTCGACCGGCGCAGCCGCTCTGCCCAGCGCTTCCATTCCTCGGGAGAAGATTCCAGCGTGAGCCGCTCGGTCTTGCGGACGGCGGGCAGCGTCTCGGCGTTGAACCGCACGATGCCCTGCCGGACGGGATAGTCATTTTCCACGACGAAGCCGATGTGCACCGGGCCGCGCTTGCCGTCGAAGAGTTCCATGAGCGCCTCGTTGCAGAGGCGGGCGCAGTACCATGCGTCCTTCTCATCGCGGACGTGGTTCAGCGTGACGACCTTTTTGCAGACGGCGGCATAGAGCCCCTCCTGCGGGATCATCTGCTCCTCCTGCTGGAACTGATAGTAATGGTTGCGGTCGGCGGTCAGAAGCAGCAGCGGAAGCTCCTGATAGAACGCCTCGTTCGCGGCGGAGACATAGTTCGCCGCGGCGGAGCCGGAGGTGCAGCAGACCGCCACCGGCTCGCGCAGCTGCTCGATCATGCCGATGGCAAAGAAGGAGGCGCTGCGCTCATCCACGACGGAGTAGGTCTTGAAAAAAGGATCCTGCTCCACGGAGTGCACCAGCGGGGTGTGGCGCGTGCCGGCGGAGATGACGATATGGCGGATCCCGTACTGCTTGAGCAGCGAGATCAGGATCTGAACGTTTTTCAGGCAGGTATACATGGCGTTTCCTCTCATTCATGCGGATCCGGCGCGAGCGCCTCGGTGAGAAAGCGCAGCGAGCGCTCTCTCGCCTGCCGCAGCGTCCGCTCCACTGCGTCGGCGTCATAGTCCTCGGAAAAGGCGTCGGTCTCGTCGCTCCGGAAGAGGTGATTCTCCAGACCGAACTGACCCAGCAGCGTTTTCATGCGGGTGCTCATGTCCGGCATCTTGTCCCTCGGCGCGCGCAGGAACACGCAGAACGGCCGGTGGAACAAAATGGAGAACACGGCGGCGTGAAACGAATCCGTCAGAACGCAGTCCGCATGGGACAGGAGCCAGACGAATTCGTCCGGCGCGGCGGCGAAGGCCGCCATGTCCGCGACGGCGCTCCTGGGCAGGAATTCCTTTTCCAGATGCCAGACCTTGCGTCCGGCGGCGATGCGCTCGATGTTCTGCAGGACCTCCGGCGTTCTGCCGCCGAGGAAATAGGTGGCAATGAAGGGCTCGTCCGTCACGAAGTCCGGTCTGCGCGCGAGGCGCTGCCAGCGCTCCGCCGGAAGCAGCATTGTGGGATCGAGGACGATCTCCGCCTTCGCGCCGCAGCGCTCCGCGAGCGCGACGCCGGATTCCTCCCGGACGGAGACGGCGCGAAACCGCGGCAGCTCCTGCTGAAAGAGCGGCAGATACTGCTCCGGGATCACGTCTCCCCCGAAGCTCGCGGCGTAGGCGATGCGCTGGCGCGGCTCGGCAAAGGCGGCGAGATGGTTTTTAAGATCATCATAGATGATCCGAAACTGCGCGTTCCAGACCTGATCGCTGCCGACGATGAAGCGGTCGTACTGCCGCGCGAAATGCTCCGGCGCGAGGTTATCGTGCAGCACTGTCTCGCTGAAGGTGAGATAGCGGCGGTTGAACGCGTCGAAGGCTTTTCTCCGCGCCGCAGTGGGCGCTTCATAATCCTGTCCGAGCACGGCCTTGACGAGGCTTTTCGCGCCCTGCACGCTCCGCTGCGCCGCCGTCCGGTCGTGGAAGGTGCGGCGGCGGATTGTCGTCACGTCATGCCCCATATCGCGCAGCACCTCCTGCAGGGCATAGTTCTGCAGGCGGTTGCCGTAATTTTGTCCGTCCGTGATCGTCAGGATCGCAAGCTTCATGGTGTTTTCTTCTTTCAGTGTGATCGTTTCAAAAGTCTCTTGACCAGCTGCAGAGACTGCTCATAATACTCGCTCCGGCGGTAGGCCAGAAACAGCGCCGCGTTGCTCAGCACCGCCGCGATCAGAAGGCCCGAAACGAGCGCTGCCAATCCGGTGAGCGGCACGAGGCGGCTGATGAGCCAGCACAGCGCGCAGACAATCGTCGTGAGCGCGGTGTGCCGGAGCAGCGTCTTCACATACTCGGCAGCGGATCGCTCGAAGACGAGTCGGAACAGGTTGCGGATCAGCCACGGCGTTCCGACGACCAGATAGCTGAACACGGTGGAGAGGATGATCGCATAGACGCCAAACCAGCGGACGAAGACCAGATTCAGGGTGAGGTTCGTCAGCGCTGTCAAGATCGTGCGGTTGCGGTCATCGCGCCAGATGCCGCTGGCGTCCTTATAGATGATGCCGATGCGCTGCACCATGTACACATAGAAGTACACGCAGAACAGCAGCATGATCGGATCGTCAAACATGTTTTTCTTCCCGACCCAGAGCTGCATGAACGGCTGATACATGCACGCAAAGCAGCAGGTGCAGACCGTGATCAGCCAGAGCATGAGGAAGGAGAGCTTCTCGAAATCGTGATAGTTCTTCTCTTTCGTTTCGGTGATGAGGCTGTTGCCGATGCCGGCGATGGTCGAGGAGGAGATGATCAGCAGGAAGCCGACCACGGAATTCATAATGTAATAATAGTTCTGGTAAAACGCGAGCACGCGCAGACCCAGGAATGCGGAGATGACGATCGAGTCGGCAGAGGTGACGACGGTGCCGGCAACCTTGGCGAAGAACAGATCGCGGATGCGGCCGTGGATCTTGGACAGCTCCGATTTCTCCAGCTCGCCCTCCGGCCAGTAATCCGGGTACATTTTCGTCACGATAATGGCCGTGACGATATTGACCGCGATCTGCACGACGAGCGCCGTGGTCAGGTAGGCATAGTAATTATGGAGCACGAAGAGCGTCAGCAGCTGGACCACCGTCTGCACCACGCTGAGCGCGAGCCAGACCTTGCTCGAGACGTCCTGCCGCTGGTGCGCCATGAGCAGACAGTTTTTATAGGAAAAGAGCCAGTAGGTCAAAACCGTCGTGCCGAGCTCCAGCAGATAAATGACATACAGGCTGACGTCATCCGGGATCTTGCCGGTCACGAGTCTGGGCAGAAACGGCACCAGCGCGACGCCGACGACCGCGATGAACAGGCCGATCAGACGATAATACTTCCGATACTGCTTCATGAGCGCGCGGATCTTGACGGTATCGTCCTCCGCCACGGCGCGGTACATGGTGAACACCATCGCCGAGTTGACGCCTAGCTCCGCGATGTTCAGCGTCTGCATGATGGAATGGAACAGTCCGCCGAGGCCAAGGTACTCCACGCCCATGACGCGGAGCATCACGGTGCGCATCAGAAACGGCACCAGGATCGTATAGAGTTTATTGAGGACGCCGAATTTCATATTCCGCGCCGCGTTTTTGGTTCGATCGATTTTCATAGTCTGTGTTTGGTTTTGTAAGCGAGCATTGCCGCCAGCAGCGGCAGATCCAGCCGATGCATCAGCAGGAAATGAAAGATTCGATCCATTCTGCGATGCAGGGCCGAGGACACGCGCGGGTTCTGGCGATTGGAGTAATCGCGCGCGATCTCCCGAATGATCCGATATTTATCAAACAGATTGCCCGGATCACGGGAGACGTCCAGGACCAAGCTATATGTATATCGCAGGTAATGCACACGCACAGCCTGCTTCAGCTGCTCGATCCGGGCAGGATCACCGTCCGGCGCGAAGGAGTCAGCCAGCGCAGTCCCCCGCTCCAACACCTTGCAGGCAATGCAGTAAATCCCTAACACATCATGAAACGCGGTTGTGGCTGTCTCTCTGCCATTCATATAGTTTCGATAATGATAAATTGGGGTAGAAATGCAGGCTATCGTACGAACATTTTGATAGAACGAATAATTAAACAGTAAGTCCTCCAACCGAACCGCATCAGAGAAACGAAGTCCGTTGGATCGAATAATAGCCGCTCGATAGAGCTTATAATGTCCATGATAAAGCAGTTTTTTGTCATACAGGCTACTAATCACAGACAGACAGTCCTTGCTGTCAGTTTGCTCTGGAACGATAATCGGATCTGTTCGAAGAACCTTATTATCCTGCACGAAGTCATTCCAATATGATCCAACGACTAAATCCGCGTCAGCCCGCTCCTGCGCATCGACCAGCGCAGAAATATAGTTTTCGCAGAGGAGGTCATCCGGATCGGCAAACGCAAGAAAACGGCCTCGCGCCGCTTCCAGTGCTGTGTTTCTGGCAGCGCCGACGCCGCGATTCACGGGGTGGTGCAGGACAACGCAGAAATCATGCTGCTCGGCATACCGATCGCAGATCTCACCACAGCGATCCGGAGAGGCGTCATCGACCAGAATCAGCTCAAACTCCCGGCTGGTCTGGTCGGTCACGGATCGCAGAAATGCGTCCAGATATTTCTCGA